>WRBR01000056.1 GCA_009784425.1 Coriobacteriia bacterium
CCAAAAAGTGGTACACCAACCCCGTCCCTCTGTACCACTCCAACCCCGTCCCTCTGTACCACTCCAACCCCGTCCCTCTGTACCACTCCAACCCCGTCCCTCTGTACCACTCCAACCCCGTCCCTCGGCTCCACAGGCGGTGTGCAAATGGAATGCCTGGCTTCTTGGGATCCTAAAACGCAAGGCTATCTCTGGTATCAGATGCCGCAGTGGCTGGCAGAACAGGATGGCACCGGTTGTATCAGCACTCAGGAGGTGGACGCATGGTTACAACTAGCGGGATTGTCATAGGTCTCAGTGTTTTACTCGCCAGTATTTCTGCGGCAATTGCAGTGCCTGCCTTGCTCAACGGCATGGCCGGCATGCAGCGCACCGTGCAGATCAGGAGCCGCTTAATTGGCGAGCAGCAAGGCAGGCAAACAGGTGAAAGCCCAGGCAGGCAGGCGGGCAACAAGCAAGAAAACTTTGCAGAGTTACTGCTCGCGAGCCTCTGCACCAACGGAGTTTTGCTCACGCGCCTGCCAACGCGCTATCTCTGCAAGCTCAAGGCCTTTCGAGAATTGGCTGACCGCCTGCAATCCGTGCTGGCAACGCGCATCCCCGGCTGCAACCAGAGGGCTCTGGCCGAGTCACTCGTGGCCCTCTGCTTCATCAGCGGCTTACTCTTTTATCTTCTCACTAATCAGATTCTCCTTGCGCTGCTTGCCCTGGCCTTGCCCCCGGCGCTGGCACATTTCAAGACCCAAAAGCTCCTGCGCGAGAAGAGAAACCTGCTCCGAGAACAACTGCCCGATGCCCTGCGCGGCCTCAGCATGTGCTTTATGGCGGGGCTCAGCCTTGAGCAGGCCTTTGATCAAACGGCGCAGGAGTGCCGCGAGCCCCTGCGCCGTGAACTGCGCCAAACCGTAAACGACCTGCACACGGGCTCCTCAATCATGGAGTCGCTGGCCGGCCTGGACACTCGGCTTGCAATGGACGAGATGCAGTTTGTCTCGGTTGCCCTGGAGATTCAGCACCGAACCGGCGGCAGCATGCGCGAGGTGCTGGAGTCAGCCGCCGGCTCGCTGCTGGCAAGCTTTGACCTCACGCGCTCCCTGGAGGTGCAAACCTCTCAGGCACGGATGTCCGCACGCATCGTCAGCATCTTGCCAGTGGCCTTGGTGCTGGTGTTGTCTCTGACTATGGAAGGATATCTGGCCACCTTTTTCTCGAGTGCCGCCGGACTTGGCCTCCTGCTCTGCGCCGTAGGCATGCAACTAGCCGGAATTCTGGCCATCCGCAAAATCCTCGGTATAGATTTGAAGTAAGAGTTAAGAGAGAAGAGAGAAGAGAGAAGAGTTAAGAATTAAACCCCTGTCATCCTGAGCGTAGCGCGTAGCGCGTAGCGCGTAGCCGAAGGATCTAGGCGGTAAGCACATAAACCAACTAAGCGTGGTTTGTGAGAAGAAGGAAGGGTGCGGTAATGATGGTGCTACTGATTGTAATCTTTTCAGGTCTGGCTATGGGCTTGCTGTGTTATGCCTACCTGCAGAAAAGGCAAAGACAGGCTCAGCGTATCGGTGTTAAGGCACGCTTTCTCAATGCCAGCGCCAGTCCGGAAAGGGAGCGCGAGCTGCGCCTCCAAAAACTGCCCTTTGTCGGAAGCGCACTCAAGCAAAAGCAGCGCCTCAGGGTGACTAACCGCTGCGAAGCCGAGCTGCCGCGTATGTTTGACATCATCGCTATGGGCATGCACGCCGGCTTGAGCTTTGACGCCTCGTTTGGGCTTTACGTAAACCGCTTTGAAAACGAGCTGGCACTGCTTTGCCGCGAACGTTTTGAGGTCTGGGAGCGCGGGCTCATCAGCCGAAACGAAGGCCTTGAGCAACTGGCCCTGGCAGTCAATCTACCGATTTTCGACCGCTTTTGCCGCACGGTCTCACGCTCAATCCGCTACGGCGTATCAATGGCACCCCTCATCAAGGAATACGCGGAACAGGCGCGCAGAGAATACCGCAACAAGCAAAAGGAGCTGGTACTAAAGGCCCCGGTAAAGATGCTCATCCCCACCGGAGTCCTCATCCTGCCAGCCATGATGATGCTGGTAATCGGCCCAATATTGCTAGACGTAACAGGAAGGATGGTGTGAGAGAGGGAAGAGTTGAGAGAGAAGAGAGAAGAGAGAAGAATTCAGGTCCTGTCATCCTGAGCGAAGCGCGAAGCGCGGAGACGAAGGATCCAGTCATAAAACGCACATGCGTAAAAAACGTGTCACTGTAAAAAGAATGGAGAACGAAAGATGAAAAATCAAATCAAGACCCTGGAGGAATGTTGGATGCGCCTGATGTTGGCGGTGAGCAGTGCTGTGATCTGCACCGGTAGGCGCCTGCAGAAGGACCAGCGCGGCCAGGGCACCACGGAGTATGCAATTTTGGTGGGAGTTATCGTCGTCATCGCCATTATTGCGGTTATTGCCTTTAGGGATAACATCCAGCAGCTCTGGGAGAGTATCACCGATGGCATCAACCAGCTCTAAGAATATGAAGGACATGTTAGAAATCTTGAAAGACCTTGTGAGAGCAAGGCTCAACACAAGCCGTTTAGCGCCCCTGCTTCTTGCCGGCAGCGCACTGGTCATAGGCATAGCGCTCCTCGGCATAGCACTGCTCGATCCTGTGGAGGCAGAGGTGAGCGCCGAGGTTCAGGCTGAATCCGGGAGCACCCCTCTGCCCTACGAGGGCGCAGAGCCGGGAGCGCTGCCCGCTCTGGTTGCCGCGCCGCTTCCCTTTGAGCTGGCAGAAGCCGGATGGGTGCACGAGTACCATCGCGGCGAGACCCTGGAAAGCTGGAAGTTCATCAGCGAGTTACCCTGCGCGGACTATGCCATAAACGTGATTGAATCCATCCAATCCGAGGGCCTTGAGCTGATTGAAGCCGGCTTCATGGACCTCTCCGGCGAATGCTGGGGCTGCGTATTCATTGGGGCCAACAACGAGTCGCTCATGGTGATCCTCCTGCCCGAGCGCCCCTTCAGCCCCCGCTCAAGCACCAACAAACTGGCAGTGAACATCATCCACTACCTACAACCTGAGGAGCTTAAGAGTTGAGAGTTAAGAGAGAAAAGAGAAGAGCTGACTCCCGTTTAAACCGCGGGCAGGCAACGGTTGAGTACCTCATCGTGGGCTTGGCGCTCATCGTCATCATCGTTGCCCTCAGTGTGTTCTCCGGCCGCGTGCAGGAGGGCCTCTTTGTGCAGCACGCAGCCGACAGCGCCTCGCACGCCATAACCACCAACACAGCCGGCTCGGCCGGAGACATCTTGCTCTACTAACCCCTGTTGCCCTGAGCCAAGCGCAGAGCGCGTAGCCGAGGGACCCAGGAACAACGAAAGGACCCCATGAAATGCCACTCAAACAATAAAGGACAAACCACGGTTGAAGCAGCCTATCTCATCCCCATCTTAATGCTACTGATACTGATGCTCGTGCAGCCGATGATCCTGCTCTACAACCGCATGGTCATGGAAAACGCCGCAGCAGAAGGCTGCCGGCTGCTGGTAACAGCAACATCAATCGGCAATTACAGCGATGAAAAGTACGAGGGATACATAGAGCGTCGCCTCGCCGCCATTCCGCCGGTGGACATCTTTCATGTACACGGTAGTGGCTGCACGTGGGTCATCACTTTGGAAGGCAACGAGCTCACGTCCGAGGTTAGCGTAACAATTGAGAATCAGGTAAAGCTCCTGCCGCTCATTGGCTGGGGAGCAAGCCTGCTCGGCCTAACCAACGCAAACAACAACTTTGAACAAAAAGTCACCGTAACCATGCCCACCCAGCCCAACTGGGTAGTTGCAAACGATCCAACAGGATGGGTGCACGCATATGAGTAAGTGTGGGTTGACAAGGGGACGGGGTTTGGTGTGGTACAGGGGGGACGGGGTTTGGTGTGGTACAGGGGGGACGGGGTTGGTGTACCACTTTTTGCCGAGGCAAAAAGTGGTACACCAACCCCGTCCCCCCTGTACCACCCCCTGTACCACACCAAACCGCGCCCCTCTCTGTACCACCAGAAAGAAAGTAGGAAACATGAACAAAGATCCTTTCATAGCAAAAGACGGTGGATTCACCAGCGTGGGAGTAGCCGTGGCGTTGCTGCTTGTCATGGCTCTGCTTTTCACAGCGGCGCAGGTCAGGTGGGTGCAAAGCCACAGCGCCGACATTCAGTTTGCCGCTGATGCCGGAGCCTTGGCCGGCGGCAATGTGGTGGGCGAGTACCTGGTAGTTGCAAGAGTTGCCGACGCAGTGGTGCTCTCGCTCAGTCTCTTTGGCATGGCAACCTACGGCATTGCCATTGTGACGAGTTGTATTCCGTACACACGAACACTGGGACAAGAGCTCATGAAGTTTGGCAAGGAGGTGTTCAAAGCGCGCGACAAATGCGCCAAGCAGGCTGCAAAGGGGCTGAACGCGCTCCAGGCAGCGCTGCCCTTTTTGATTGCGCTAAAAGCCGCCGCAGCCATTGAGGCAAACTCCAATATCAGCGCCTCTGTTGCGCAGTACCGAGGGCTGGCCCTGCCCCTGCCGCTGCAAGGAGACGAAACAGAATTCCCTGACGTAGACGATGCCACCAACGCTGATCAAGCCCTCTCGGATAGAAACGAAAACACCGCAGACCTCGCCGATGCTGCCAAGGACTACTGGGATCAAATGGAGTCGTCCAAGCTCATCGCCTACGAAGCAGACTGCGTGAGTAACCCAAGGTGCATGTACGAGCGAGCGTCCACTCTGGCGCGCTTGAGCGGCGGCCAAAACCCCCACTTCTCCTCGGTTGATGCCTGGCTCTTTGACTACGCCTTTAATCGCGCGGTGGCCTATTACCCTGCGCGCCTGGCTCTTGAGGCGCCGGCAAGCAGCTCGCTTGCGGATTTGTGTCGCTCCTATTACCGGGAGCGCTTCTACACCTATGCAACCGAGGAGATAAGGCGTGGCTGGTGTACAACTGCCCCCGACGGCACCCTCAGCGCCTATTTTCCCCTCATGCCAAGAAATACCTCGGAGATGAAGCTCACCCGCCTCTACACCGAGCGCGTGTATCCCACTAGCGCTGATGAGGTTATTCACGGCGTAACTGCCTGCCCTGCTTATCAGTCAGGAGGCCCTAGTGGCATGGGGTCGGCGCAAGACCTGGACAACGGCACATACAGCATCTGCAGCACCTGCGATTTTAGGGCTTCGTCAATTGGCCAGGTGGCAAGCGCTACCACCAATATAAATACCGGCTTTGAATACTTCTACCACATCGTGGCCAATGAAGCCGCGCGCTACCAAGCAGCCTCCGAGAACTACAAGCGCGCTACCGAGGGGGCCAAGGATTCAGCCGGCACCGCCTTTGACATCTTCAAAGAGGTTATGGAGGTGCTGAAGACCCCTCGCCTCAAGCCCAAGCCGCCGGGCCACAACGGCGTCATCGCCATTGTGATTGACTGGCAAACGCACAGCATCCCCGCCGGATTTACCAATTCAACGGTAGGCGGCAGCGCGCAGTTGCAACCCCGCCTGGCGATAGCCGCCGTTGCCCTGGCCGAGGAGGAGGCGGCCTTTGGGGCCAACATCCTCGCCTCCTTCCTTGACAAGGCCAAGGCAGAGGCCCAACCTTCGTCGCTTTCTCTCGGCTTTCTGGGAGTGTTTGGCGGCATTCTGGACCTCTGGGGCTCTGCCCTGCTGGTGTACAGCCTCGGAGGCGATGCCATCAGCGATGCCCTGGTCTTTTTTCTGGACTCTATACCGCTCGTAAGCGCCACGCCGCTCTCGCAGTGGGCAAAAAGGGCGCTGGCCGAGACCATAGAGGCGCTGGGTCTGCAAGGAGCAGATCTGGACACCCCACGGCCGCTGCTCGTCAACAGTATCCACGTGCTGCGGGCAAGTGATTCAGTTCCGGCAACGGCAATTCGCACGGTTAAGGAGGGCTACTTCATGATAGGCGGCTCGGGGAGCGGCTCCATTGGGCAGGCCCTCGTTGATGGGATGACCAGCACCTTTGCGGGCAATGCCTCCCAGTTCATTGAAAGCGAGTTTGTGATTTACGAGATTACCTTTGGAGACATCCCAGGCCTGCCCCGCATCCCCATCACCTTGCGACTGCCTAACAGCGTAGTGGAGCGAGGGCAGGCCGTCATCAATGACATTGCAAACAGCGCCAGCTCAAGCCTGGGCGGAGGTGGTAACAATGCCTATTGGAGATAAGAGAGCGCGCGGAGCGCTGGCATCGGGAGCCTTGGCAATACGCCAGCGCTCTCGCGGGCAGCTGTGCAAGTTGAGTGGGACAGGGGGCAGGAGCCTGTCTCCTGTCCCACAGGCAGCCTCAGCAAAGCGTCAGCGTTCTCGAGAGAAGCTGTGCACGATGAAGACCCGTGGGCAGATGACCGTTGAGCTGGCGGTGTGCATACCGGTAATCCTCGCGCTTGTGGGTGTTTCACTCAACGTGCTGGGTTATCTCAACGTCTGCGCACGCTTTGACCGCATCGCGGCCGACGCGGTGCGGAGCCAGGCCACCTCCCCAGGTTACGGCCAAGAAGGCAGCGCACTGGCAGCGAGCCGCGTACGCGAGGTGATTGAAACCTCCTTTCAAGACGGCACCGGCACCGGCTTTCCCTGCGACATAGCCGTTACGGTTACCGCAGTGGGTTTTGGAGGAGAGCACACCGGCATTGGCAACGGCGTAAACTTCTCCATGCTCTCGCGCTTGGAGCGATACGACTGCCAAATCACCTACAAACCGTGGCCCTTCAACCGGATAATGTTTCTGCAGTTCATTGAGCTCACGCATACCCGCAGCTACACCGTTGACTCCTTCAACCCCGGAGTGCTGCTATGAAGACTGGCCTCAAAAGAACCGCACTCGAGCAACGCAGGGTAAAAGCCGCCCGAGCAACCGCACTTATTGCGCTAGCATTTTTATCGTTACTCGCCGTTTGGCAGACTATTGAGCGATTCAGAGAAAGCTCTTCCTTTGACACATTTTCACAAAGTGTGTTTGAGAAAAGCGTCCATCGAACACACTCAACTGACTCTCTCAATATCGAACAAGCAGGCATCACCTTAATGGACTGCAATGAAAAAGGGAGCATTCTCTGGTACCAAAGCACCTGGAATGTTGAGCAAAGTCGCGCTCTCTTAGAGCGCTCGCTCATCTTACAAGGCTGGCAAAACATGAGCCCTGACAACGAGCCAATCATGAGCTTTCTCTACGCTCCCAACGGACTTGCAGCCGGCGGAACACTCATCATCAGCTTCTATCCCTTAGAAGACGGCTGCTCAATCCTGATAGAGGTCCTATGAAGATTATCCTGGCAACAAGCATCCGGGCACGCCTCACCGGACTGCTCAAAAAAGGCCGCTGCACAAACGGCGAAGTGCTGCTGCTTGCACCCTGCAAGAGCATTCACACCTTTGGCATGCGCTCCGACCTAGACCTGGCCTTCATCGACGCCGAGGCCAGGGTGCTCACATCCGAGCGCAACCTGCCCCCCAACAAGCTACGCTCCCACCCCAAAGCCGCAGCCGCACTGGAAAGAAGAAGCAACCCAACCCAAACCTGGCTCCTGCCAGGAGAACAACTAAACCTTGTTGACAAGGGGACGGGGCGATTGACAACCTTGACAAGACGGCGCGATTTTGTTGACAAGGGGACGGGGCGATTGACAACAATTGACAAGGGGACGGAGCGATTTTGTCCACAAGAGAAAGAAGGCAACACATGAAGACCTGTAACAACTGCGGCAGTCTCAGCTTTGAAGACATGGAGCAGTGCTTTGACTGCATGAGCTTTTTCGCAGAACCGCTGGAGCAAGGCCAACAAGGCAACCAAGACTCTACTGCACGCCTCCAAGTGTTCCTCGCCGGCTACTTCAACTATGAGCTGCTCCTGCGAAAGCTGGACGGCTGCTCACTCAGCGTTGGAGCCAGCTCAGAAAACGCCATCGTCATCCCGGAACAACAGCTCGCAAACCACCTGCTCGAGGTATTCTACGCCCACGGCCAAATCTGGGCCGAAAGCACCAGCTCCACCTCACAGGCAACCGTGGACAAAATCCCCCTTTGCGGCACCGTCAGAATACAACCCGGCACCAAAATAGCGGTAGGAGAAGCCACTATAACCCTGCTTGAGGCGTAAGAATATTCGCAACTCTCAGAGGCAATATCGCGTACAATAAGCAGGTTGTAGTCAAACAATAAAAAGAGAAGGTTTCAGGAGTTGCTAGATGGTGGGCCCAGACAATTATCTCGACATAAACGGGACACGAATGCATTACATAGACGAGGGGGAGGGCGATCCAATCCTGATGCTGCACGGCAACCCCACGTGGTCTTACTTCTACCGTAACCTCGTGAAGGGCCTCTCCAAAACAAACCGCGTTATTGTGCCCGACCACATTGGCATGGGCCTCTCGGACAAACCGCAAAACGCAGCCTACAGCCTGGATTTTCACATAAAAAACCTGGAGCTGCTCATTGAGCACCTGCACCTCAAAAACATCATCCTCACCGTGCACGACTGGGGCGGCGCCATCGGCTTTGGCTACGTGGTCAACCATCTAGAAAACGTCAAGAAAATCGTCATCCTCAACTCAACGGCCTTCTATGACGCAAAAATCCCCCTGCGCATCAAGGTATGCTGCGGGGCCTTCAGCAAGCTGCTCACGCAACGCCTCAACCTCTTCGCAAAAGCCGCCACATTCATGTCCACCACAAAAAAACTCGCCCCAGAGACCAAACAAGGCTACCTGTTGCCCTATAATTCCTTCAGTGACAGAATAGGCATTTATACATTTCTAAAGGATATACCGATAAAACCGGAGCAAAAAACAAGGCATCTGCTGGATTCTATTGAAGCGCGGCTTCACGAGATTACCTCTGACATCTTGATTTTATGGGGCAAGAAGGATTTTTGCTTTACCGAGCATTACTTCAATCGCTGGAAAGAATTTTTCCCCTCTGCAAAAGCGCGGCTCTACGAAAACGCCGGTCATTACATTCTTGAAGATGTGCCCGATGAAGTGCTTAAGGAGATAGGTGAGTTCGTCCAGTGAATACCGCTGCATTACTTCAAAAACAGGCAGAGTTACACCCCAACAAAACAGCAATCGTCTTTCAAAATGACAAGATTAGCTTTAAAGAGCTTGACGAGACCATCAACCGTTTTGCCCATTACTTTCAAAAGCGGGGGATAGAGCGCGGCGCCAAGGTGCTGCTGTTTGTTAAGCCGTCAATTGAGCTGCCTGCGATAACCTTTGCGCTTTTTAAGCTGGGCGCCGTGCCGGTTTTCATCGACCCCGGCATTGGGCTCAGAAACCTGCTCAAGGCAATTGCCGAGGTGTCGCCGGCAGCTTTGGTTTCGGTGCCTCTTATGCGCGGCCTGTCTATGGGCTTCAGAAAGGCCTTCAAGAGCATCAACGTGCGCTTGGACTCCACCAAGCTGCGCGAGCAATCTCGGGATCAAAGCCCCCACTTTGACCTGTATGACGCCCCTGAAGACGAGCTGGCGGCAATCCTGTTCACCTCAGGCGCAACCGGACGCGCCAAAGGAGTGGTCTACACCCACAAGATTTTTATAGCCCAAACGCGGCTTTTGCAGGAGATGTACTCTTTGACCTCTGACGATGTGGATTGCCCTTACTTCGCCCTGTTCTCCTTCTTTACGTTGGCTATGGGTTTGACCCTTCATGTGCCCGACGTTGACCCGTCCAAGCCCTCAAAGATCGACCCCAGCGTGGTGGTTGCCAATATCAGGGACAACAAAGCCACATTTGCCGCAGGTTCGCCCGCCATTTGGCAGCGGGTAGGGGACTACTGCCTCCGCAACAACATACAACTCCCCGCCCTGCGCAGCCTGGTCATGTTTGGCGCGCCCGTGGCGGTAGACATGCACCAAACCTGGCAGCGCATCCTGCCCAACGGAACCACCTACACGCCTTACGGCGCCACCGAATCCCTGCCAATCTCCAACATTTCCGGGGAGTATATCCTCGAGAACACGGCCGCGCTGACCTTCAAGGGCGCGGGAGTCTGCGTGGGCAAGGCGGTGCCCTCAGTTGAGGTGATGATTCATGACGGCGACGAGATTCTGGTCTCCGGAAACACCACCACCACGGAGTACTACAACGAAACTTCGGCTACCGCTGAGAGCAAGCTCACTTTAGGTGGGCGTCTTTGGCACAAAGTGGGCGACGTAGGCACAATTGACGAAGAGGGCCGCATCTGGTTTTGGGGCCGCAAAGCTCACGTGGTGGAGCTGGACGAGCCGGCCGGGCAAAAAATGTACCCCGTGCCCTGCGAAACCGTCTTCAATCAGCACCCCAAGATCAAGCGCACCGCACTGGTAGGCCCGCGCCTCGGCGGCGGCAGCGGCGGCAGCGGCAGTGGCGGCAGTGGCAGTGGCGGCAAGGTCACTCCCACCCTGGTAATAGAACTCAAAGACGGCACCACGGCAATGACCGATGACCTACTCGCCGAGCTCAAAGAGATCCGCGACTCCTACGAGCACACCAAGCCCATAGAAAAATTCATCCTCAAAAAGTCATTCCCCGTTGACGTAAGACATAATATCAAGATAGACAACCTGGCCCTACGCTCCTGGGTAGAGGAGAAGGCCGGTTAATAGGGGAAAGAGGGACGGGGTAGGTGTCTCAACCTGACAGGTGGCTGTCAGAGTGACGAAACTGGGCTTTTTCGCACACCTTGTACGTCCCCAGGTTGTAGAAGAGTCAATAGACGCAGAAGAGCTGGCTAAAAAACAAATCAGAGGAGTAAGTCGATGAAAAAGAAGCTGCTGCTGGTGCTACTCGCCTCAATTATGGCCCTGAGCTTTACCACGGGATGCGTTGTAAGCCCGGGCAACCTCACCGACAATAGCTCGCCAGAAGCAGGCAGCACAAACTGGCAGAGCCTGGTTGAAGAGGCTGCTGAAATAGGCAACGCCTCAGCTGCAACACTCGGCGGCACGGCTGACATAGTGGGAAGCTATCATCCCAATGGGGTGAGCGGCATCTCCACCGGACCAACGATAGAGCTACGGGGAACCCAAGGCTCTCCAATGTACGCCGCGCTGGGGCACATCTACGGCAAGCTGGATATAGCCATTGAAAAGATCTACGACGATTTCATCTTCAGAGATGATTCCGTAGCCGGCTTTAACGTGGGAGAGTCCAACGGATACGTGGTTGTCTCCGTGTATTCTTTTGACAGCGAGATATCGTCAACCTACTTCATGGCAGCAAGCAACTACAGCAACGCCGGCCCCACGTGACACCAGCCCCGTCCTCAGTGACATGCCAGTAGCGGTTTGGCTGCAAAACAGCATCGAGACGGTGGAGAAGCTTGACCGCAAAAGTGAAGCGGGGGAGAATAATGAGCGGAGATCTTGCATGGCTTTGAGAAGCGGGTAGCGACGAAAGCCATCGCAATCGTATTGGCTTTGGACCATTGGGCGCTGTGCCACAGTGGCGTGAG
Organism: Coriobacteriia bacterium; assembly: GCA_009784425.1. Classification (GTDB taxonomy): domain Bacteria; phylum Actinomycetota; class Coriobacteriia; order Coriobacteriales; family UBA8131; genus WQXH01. The sequence goes on from WRBR01000056.1 coordinate 11,490, forward strand.
CCAAAGAGAGAAGGAGTAAAAATGAAGAAAGTTACGAGCAAACTAGTAGTATTGGTATTGGCCTTGGCGCTGAGTATGACGATGGCGTTTGCGCTCGCTGCATGTGGCGGCGACACCAGCGACAGCAACAGCGGCAGCGGTAGCGATGCCACCAACAGCGACACTGCAACCGTTGAAGAAGACGCCACCGAAGAGCAAGCTGATGCGCTAGGCCCCCATACGCTGGACATGACATCGGAAGAACTGTGGGCCAGCTACAAGGAGTTTTCCAGCGACAAAAACCTGAGCGACATCACCTTAGAAGCACTTGAAGACCACCTTGGCGTAACCGCAGAAAAACAGGAGAGCACTTCAGAAACCAACGATCAGTACTTCTGGCATTCCAACGATGGCGGCGGCCTGATTGTCCTCTTCAACAAAGAAACCGGAAAATTCACCAGCGCAAGCCAAGCCTATCCCAAGTAAGCCTTCCCCCAAGTTTAAACGCCCAATTCATGAGTAAAACAACGGAGGCACATATCCCACTAGGGATTGTGCCTCCGTCACCTATTGAGTGACTCATCTCTCGTCCTCAGAATGTCGTCTTCCTGCTCGATGGGACAGGGGGTCAGCTCTGGTGTCCCAACCAACGCCACCCGCGAGGCCCGCTGACACAAAAAGACGAGTTTCTGCCGCGTTTGCACGCAAAAGAACGAAATTTGGCCTCACATCACCCAAAAACGAGCATTTATTGCCCAAAAATCGTTCTTTTGCGTGCAAACGCGGCAGAAACTCATCAAAGTGTGCCACAGGGGCAGGTAGCGGTATAGGAGAGCACTCGGAGTTTGGTGCACCCCCTGTCCCAATGGAGTATATATCCACAGGGAAAAATTTTGCATGAACAGTTTGGTGAAGCGAAAAAGATATGGTGGGCGATAACGGATTTGAACCGCTGACCTTGTGCGTGTAAAGCACCTGCGCTACCGCTGCGCCAATCGCCCACATGTCAGGCTCGCAAAAAGCGACGGAAGATAGTATAGCTTAAATTGGGACAGCGAGGGACGAGGCTGGTGGAACAGGGGGACGGGGTTGGTGTCCCAGATTGGAACAGGGGGACGGGGTTGGTTTGGTACAGAGGGACGGGGTTGGTTTGGTACAGAGGGACGGGGTTGGTTTGGTACAGAGGGACGGGGTTGGTGTACCACTTTTTGGAACAAAAAGTGGTA
>WRBR01000057.1 GCA_009784425.1 Coriobacteriia bacterium
CACCAACGCTGAGCCTGAGGCACCCGTATCAATCAAAATGGCACTTCCTTGCTCCTGCACCAAGATTGCGTCACCTTGTCCCACGTCCATTACTATCAAACGGGGAGATGTTGTGTGAGGAAAAACGAGTATCACAACCATTGTTGCAACTATGAGTGCAGTAGCACCAAGCCTCAGGGTCTTTGCCTTAGGTGTTGGCCACAAAAAATACACGAGCGCTGCAGTAGCGATTCCGAGTACGCTGCCAAACGCAAGCGAGAGCTCCAGGGGCGTAGAAGCAAAGGGCACGCGTGCAATGATCGAGGCTAAGAGTGCGCATAGATCAGAGAACAGCACTGCTGCATTGAGCAGGAGTAACCCTAGTGGTTCAAACAGCGGAATCAAAACCAGCGCCACTACGCCAAAGCCAAGCGCCAAAGTAAATAGAGGCCCGGCAATCAGGTTTGCCAAAGGTGAAACCAGCGAGAGCACCGCAAAAGCAGGAATGGCAATGGGTAAGGTTGCTGCCATAGCAACGAGCGTAAACGCCAAGGTTTGGGAGAGCCCTCCCGGACTCTCTTCTCGTTTGAGCACTCCTGCTGTGGCTACCCAATGTGAAGTTAAATGAGCAAAGAGGGTAATTCCTACCACCGAACAAACCGATAGCCAAAACCCCAGGGAGTAAGCATTGGCGGGATACACAAGCATCATGAGAACTGCAGCAGTTGTTAGTGCCGAGGGCGCATGTCCGCGCCTGCCTGTAAATACAGAGAACGCTGCAATACCTGCCATGATGCCTGACCGAATCGCCGAAGGCTGCATGCCTGTGAGCACAACGTAGAGCACTAGTATAGATACCAGGATACACACTTCGCTTTTGCGTCCCAGAGGTAGTCGCCTGAGAAACCAAGCCAGCAGAGCTGCCACTATCGCCAAGTGAGTTCCCGAAACCGCAATCAGATGGGCAAGCCCACAAGTACGAAAATCCTGCTCGATAGCCGAATCCCTGAGTCTTTCTCTGTTACCAAGCAACACGCCGGCAAGCAAGGCAGCTCCATCACCTTCAACTGCCTCAATTCGCTGCACGTTGTTGTATCTAAAGCTGTCTATTTGGCCCCAGAGGTCTGTTGAAAAGCCAAGGCACTCAATCTCTGAGATACTGAGCGTTCCTATGCACCCTTTGTCAAAGAGCCACCGTTGATCGCTGCGCAAAGGAGTATACGTCACCCGCGCTTTGAGGTGACTTCCTTTTGGCAGCGCCAGACTGGTATCGTTCCAATAGATGCGTACCCGAGCTTCAGAGCCATCAGAAAAATACACCATTGCTTCTGAGCCTCTTGAACGTGGGTAAAACTGCGTATCTTCTATCACAACAAGATCCACTACGCCCTTGAGCTCGCCTACTCGCTCAATCTGCTGGGTGAGACTGCCGTAAAACTGGCTGCCTAGGCCAAGCGCCAAGCAAAATACCAACGCCGTGAGAGGCGGAATCGTTAATCTTGCTGCCAAATGCCTTGTTTTGGTGTCCGCCTTTTTTGGGTGCTCCTCTGGATTGGAGCTGCTGCTTTGTAAAGCGTTGCGTCTTTTTCTAAATCCCAGAGTTAAAACAAGGACACACACGGCTGCCCCAGAAAAGGGAATGACAGGGTCTATCGCCTGCATCTGATAAGCAGATTGCGACGCAAGTGTTATTCCTGCCCAAGCCGCAGCCATAGGCACAAGCAAGATTGGCAGCATTGGTCGGCAAGGCGCCTTCATACGCAGATACGTGCCTCAATAGCTGCGTACTTCTTCTCTCCAATGCCTGAGACCTGCTTTAACTCTTCTTTGCTGCTGAAGGGGCCGTTGCTTGTTCTGTGGTCAATTATCTTCTGTGCAGTTGCCGGCCCAATGCCGCTTAGGGTCTGCAGGGTTGCAGAGTCAGCAGTGTTGATGTTAACCAGAATAGAGCCCTCTTGGCCGGGTGTAGCGGCAGGGGCAGGTGTGGGGGCTTCTCCGCTGAGAGGCGTACCAGAAGACGGGGCATCCTTTTCCACTTCATCAATGCGGGGAATATGGATTTGCATCCCGTCTGCAAGTTGCTGTGCAAGGTTGACCACTGCCGCTGCTGCTTCCGGAGTAAAGCCGCCTGCTGCTTTTACAGCGTCGCCCACTCTGCTGCTTCCTGCGAGGGTATAGAGGCCTGGGTTCACCACCGCCCCGGTTACGTAGACCACACAGGATGCAGGTGTTGTGCTTATCGCCGTATCTGCAACCGGGGTTGCGGGTACATTACTAAATTCCGTTGGCGGGTTTTGCAACGCATTGGCAATTTGGGGCTTTAGGGTCTCTTCCAGGGGTGCGTTGCTGGCAGAAAGGCCCATCCAGCAAATCAAGAGAATAAGTGCTGCCAGCACGGTGCCCAAAACATAGACCACCAAGCGCTTGGGTGCTTCAAAGCGGTTACTGAGAGCCTCTACAAATGAAAGACCTTCAAGCTGCTTGAGTATTTCTTCTTTATCCCTGGGCTTGCTCACCTTTGTACCTCCTTAGCAACTACAGTTGCCAGTGATGATACAGGTGCAATCTTAACTTTCTCTTGCCCAGAGTTAAACCAAATTAAAACTGACCCCCATTTTTTAAAACCGGGCCCCTATTTGCCAGGTTATATTTCTCTGAGAATCTCCTCGACCCAGGTGGCATGTGGCAAGCCTTGCCAGAGAGCCTCAACTTCGCCGAGCTTGGCGTGGGTCTCGGGGTTGCGGGGCATAAAGAGGGTGCAGCAGTCGTCGGTGGTCCTGGCGCAGATCTCAAAGGTTCCCAGCTGCTTAGCTTGATTGATGATGACTTGCTTGTCCGTGCCAATGAGGGGCCTAAAAACCGGCATGCCGGTTATGGCATCCACCGCCGCGATGTTATCGAGTGTTTGCGAGGCAACTTGGCCGAGTGACTCCCCTGTCACCAGTGCCTTTGCACCTAAGCGCCGCGCAAGCGCTTCTGCCACCGCAAACATCAGACGACGATACATGATTATACGGAGCTTCTCCGGCACCTCAAGGGCAATGGCACGCTGGTAATTGCCAAAGGCAACGCAGTGAAGATCAGCAAGGCCTCCGTAGGGCTCCAAAACGGCTGCTATTTCGCGCACTTGATATGAAGAGGTATCGGCAGTTTCAGGAGCACCGGAAAAGTGCAGCCCTACCACCCTGGCGCCACGGCGAATCATCTGCCAGGCTGCTACCGGTGAATCCATGCCGCTTGAAAGCAGGCAGACCACTGTGCCGGCAGTTCCCACCGGCAAACCTCCCACCGCGCTCTTGCTCAACCCGTAAACATACGCATTGCTTGTGATGATCTCAACGCGCACGCACGCGTCAAAGTCCTTCATCTTGACCGTTTTGTCCACGGTATTTTCAAACAGATAGGCGCCAATCTCACGGTTAAGAGCCATGCTGTCAAGAGGAAAGTCGGTATTGGCGCGCCGCGCTTCTACTCTAAAACTCACAAAGGGTTCACTTCGCTCAAGAGCCCGTAGCGCCGCCTCGTTGATTGCATCCAAGCTGCGCTGCACCTTCTCTCCCAGAGAAACCCGCGCAACGCCAGGTATCTTAGCCAGCAGCTCAAAGAGGCTCAGGCCCTGCTCATAGCTATGCGTAAACACCAAGATGCGCCCACAGGTGCGGTTAACTTGAGGCGCCGGCTCTACCAGCTCCAGGGCTCGTTTTATGTTCTTGATGAGTTGACGCTCAAAGCTCGGCCTGTTTCTCCCCTTCAGACCGAGCTCGTTGTAATGAACTAAAAGGACATACTTGCTCAAGGTACTTATTGCGACTCAGGCGCCGGCCCGGCCTCCAGGGCAGTTCCCAGCAAAATTTCATCTTCGGGCAGGCTCTCGTCGGGAGCCTCCAGAGCAACCTCGATGTTATGGAACTTGTTATGGTCGTAGCTGATCTCGTCGCGCTCAATCTCCTCCATGGCGAGTGAGAGTGGCTTGCGCCCGGCGAGCTGTGCTATCTGATTGGCTGAATTCAAGACCTTGGCACGATCGCGCTGGCCGCGCATCATGTCGTTGATATCGCGCGCGCGCTCAGAGGCAACTGCGCAGAGCAGGAATTTGTCGTTTTCCGTTTTTTCCAGTAGCTCATCAATCGGTGGTTGCATTAATGACATCGTAACTCCTTATTGGTGTGTGAGTGAGACTAGGGCACGGTGCTTCTGCCTCTGTGACAAGAGAACCGTGCCTCTGTCTCACTGCCGTATTTGCTGACTAATTACGTGTATCAGTTCTTGTTTTGCCTTTTCAAGGTTGTCATTGACTATCACTACATTATAGCTGTCCTTGGCCTGCATCTCTAGTTCAGCAGCAATAAGGCGCTCTTCAATGGATTCAAGGTTATCGGTGCCCCGGCGCTCAAGGCGCCTCCTCAGTACATCCATTGAAGGTGTAACGATGAATATAGAAAAGACATCGTCTCTGTAGTTCTTGATTTGCTCAAAGCCCTGAAAGTCCAGCTCAAGTATGAGGTCGCGCCCGGCTTCCAAGGTATTGTTTACCTGGTCTACCAGCGTTCCATATCTAAAACCGTGCACTTCAGCCCACTCAAGAAGACCTCTCTCCTCAATGAGATTATCAAACTGCTCATCGGTGATGAAGTAATAGGTCTTACCCTCAATATCCCCTTGACGCGGGCTCCGCGTAGTGGCGGAGATGCTGAGTGACAGGCTGGGAAGGGCCTCAAGAGCTGCACTAACCAAAGTCCCCTTTCCGGCTCCGGAAGGTCCGGAGATCACGAAAAGGCGACCTTGGTTTCTACTCTTTTGGCTGGAAGCAAGCGTCACACGCTGAAATAGTCAATCAGTGCCTTGCGTTGTACATCACCCAGACCCTTGACGCGCCTTGACGGATCGATCTTGAGTTCTTCCATCAGCTTGGCGACTTTGGCTTTGCCGTAACCGGGCAAAGATTCTAACAATGTTGAGACCTTGATCTTAGAAGCTACCGGATCATCGGTCATCTGCAGTACATCTGCAACCTTGACTTTGCCGCTCTTTACTTTCTGGCGCAACTCCGCACGCGCAGAACGTGCCGCAGCAGCTTTGGCCAAGGCTTCTTTTTGTTGCTCTGGTGTTAGTTTAGGTAGAGGCATATCAACTCCTTATCGATTAATAATGTACCTATATTATGGCTTAATGGTGTTCTTTGCAAGGCTTCTTGAGCCAGGGATTGTGATTTTTTGCCCTGTCTGGCACAAAGTACAGGATTCAGGCTGCCATGAGGGAGTTTCCAGGGTGACAAGCGGAAAATAAGGAGAGCCAAAATCCGGCTTTTTTCCACGGTCAACCAAGGAGACAATCGCAACTATCTGGGCGTTGGCGTCCTTGACGAGTTTGATAAGTTCTTGCACCGAACCGCCGGTAGTTACCACGTCTTCGCAGACCAGAACATTTGCGCCCTCTGGAATGTGAAAGGAGCGGCGAAACACCATCGTGCCTTCAGAGCGCTCGCTGAAGATGAAGCTGGTATCTAAGGCAGCGGCAACGGCATAACCAAAGATGATGCCGCCTACTGCCGGCGCGGCCACCAGGTCAACTTTTAAGTCATGTGGCAGGCGCGCCACCGCTTCTGCAGCCAGCTCATTGGTGAGCCTGGGCTGCTCCAGCACACGCGCACACTGAATGTAGGTGTCCGAATGCAACCCACTCGTCAGCTTGAAGTGGCCTTTTGTTACCGCGTTGCATGCTTGTAGCGCTTCTAGTATCTGTTCATCGGTCATTCTGTATCTCCTTAACGATGCTCTCAAAGGCTGCACAGGGATCTGCGGCCTCGGTGATTGGCCTGCCTATGACCAGGTAGTCAGCGCCGGCTTTTAGTGCGTGTGCGGGGGTGGCAATGCGAACCTGGTCGCCGAGCTCAGACCCCAGAGGACGCACTCCGGGAGTGACCAGTACAAAGCCTGTGCCTGCCTGGCTCCGTATAGCAGCTGTTTCTTGAGGAGAGCACACAATGCCATCCATGCCAGCCTCCTTTGCCAGTTGCGCCAATTTGAGCGCCTGTGTGGCAAGGCTGGCCTTGATGCCAACACTCTCAAGAGCACTGGCATCAAGTGAGGTCAACACGGTGATAGCAAGGCAGATGGGACGCTTATCTGCACTGGAAAAGCCAGCGGCTCCCTCTTCTGCACCTTGGCACGCTGCCTGCATCATGTCCATGCCTCCTGCGGCATGCACGGTGAGCATGTCAGCGCCCGCTAAGGTCACCGATCTTGCCGCCCCTCGTACCTGATGCGGTATATCGTGTAACTTGAGGTCAACGAAGACCTTGTACCCCATGCTTTTGAACTCCTGCACAATGGCCGGCCCGGCGCTGTAATACAGGGTCATACCCACCTTGAGCCAGTGTGCCTTGCCCTTAAGCTGCTCAGCAAGCACACGTGCCTGCTCAGCATCAGTGTCCAGGGCTATGATTATTCTTTCTGCTGCTTGCATAGTTACCTCTTGTTCTAAGTAAGGGAGGTTTTTTGGTACAGGAGGGACGGGGTTGGTGTACCACTTTTTTGCCGAGGCAAAAAAGTGGTACACCAACCCCGTCCCTCCTGTACCAAACCAAGCCCCGTCCCTCTGTCCCAAACCAGGCACGTCAAGTTAACGCTCCGGTTAGTTGCTGTATGTCAATAACTCCTTCGCTTTTACACCAGTGTTCAAGTTCTTGTATGAGATGGGGAACACGGAAGGGGTCGGAGAAGTTAGCTGAGCCTACGGCAACGGCAGTTGCGCCGGCGAGGAGAAACTCCACCACGTCGTTTGCGCTTTGGATGCCTCCCATGCCGAGGAGGGGCACTTTAACTGCCTCTGCCACACGGTGCACCGCATAAAGCGCCACCGGTTTGATGGCAGGGCCGGAAAGCCCGGCTACCCCGCGTTCAAAGACCTTGGTGCGGCTGCTTGCATCGATTGCCATGCCAGCTACTGTATTGATGAGGCTGATTGCATCAGCGCCTGCAGACTCCGCAGCCTTGGCTATCTCGGCGATATCGGTCACATTGGGGGTGAGCTTTACTAAAAGTGGGCGCTGAGTAGCCGCCCTGCACGCTGCGGTTACCTCAGCAGTAGCAACAACGTCGGTGCCAAAGCTCATGCCTCCGCAGTCAACGTTGGGGCAGGAAATGTTGATTTCATAGGCTGAAACCACCGTCTCCCGCTCAAGTCGCTCAATGACTCCCACGTATTCGCCAATTTGATTGCCGCTCACATTGACGATTACCGGAACATCCTGAGTGGCAAGCCAGGATAAATCCTCAGCGCAGAACTGCTCTACGCCGGGATTCTGCAAGCCTATGGAGTTAAGCATGCCGCTCGCCGTTTCGGTGATGCGGATACCGTTGTTGCCAGCCCGAGGTTCCAGAGTAACTCCCTTTGTGGTAACTGCGCCCATAACACTCAAAGGAATAGCACCCCAGAGTTCCGCATATTCTCGCCCGGAGCCAAAAGTGCCTGAAGCCACGGTGAGCGGGTTCTTCATGGGCAAACCGCCCAGATTTACTGCCAGATTCACGCTCACCAGCGCACCTCCTTGGCATTGAAAACCGGCCCGTCCACACAGGCTCGTTTGTTGCCGTCCACGGTATCAACCATGCAGCTGAGACAGGCGCCTATACCGCAGGCCATGCGTCGCTCAAGCGAAAGTTCGCAGCTTACACCTGCGCGCTCAGCCAGCTCGGCCACCGCATTTTGCATGGGCTCAGGCCCACAGGAGGCGATATAGTCAAATTTTCTCTTTTGTAAGAGCTGAGTGCAGAGCTCGGTGGTGAATCCCTTATAGCCTAAGCTTCCGTCGTCAGTGCAAAGATGCAGCCTACTAGGCTTCAACAGCTGCTGAAAACTTTCACGGCAAACCAGCACATCAGCGCTTGTAGCTCCCAGCACTACGTCTACAGAAATACCGCGATCTTTCAGGCTTTGGGCTAGCATATAAAGCGGCGCAGCACCTACTCCGCCACCAATTAGGAGGCACTTCCGCGCCTTTGTGGCATCCCAGCCTCGCCCCAGAGGTCCAAGAAGGCTCAGTTCTTCTTCCTCTTTGACCTCTGAAAGCAGCCTGGTTCCCTCTCCTACCACCTGGTAAAGTAGCCTGATGAGGCCTGTAATTCTGTTAGCCCCCAACACACTTAAGGGACGCCGCAAGATATGCTGACTGCTCTCAGGCAAAGCCACATGCACAAACTGCCCCGGCTTTACCTGCTCGGCGATGCGAGGAGCATCCAGGAGCATTTCAACAAACGAGCCGTCTCCCAAACTCACTTGCTCAATTACTTGCGCCTTCACTAATAAGGCATTACTCTCACACACGGGCGGTCACTTCCCACTGTTCCAGGTCTTGCAGGGCAATGGGAGCGAGGTCGTTTGAGCCTTCTTCGCTTCGCTGCGCCACCGCTATGGCGTGCACCATAGCGTTGGCGCCGGCGATGGTTGTGGCGTAGCAAATACCATAGCGCACCGCAGCCGAGCGCAAGTCAAAGGCGTCGCCTCGAGTCTCCTGACCAAGGGGGGTGTTAATCATCAGGTCAATATTGCCGTTGGCAATCTCATCGCCAATGTGAGGTCGAGCCTCCTGGATCCTTCTCACCACGGTGGCCGGAATGCCCGCGGCCTGCAACACGTGTGCCGTTCCCTCGGTAGAAACCAGCTCAAAGCCCAAGCGATGCAGCATGCCGGCAATATTGACCACATCGCGCTTGTCGCGGTCACACACGCTCACAAAGGCAGTACCGTGAGTGGGCAGAGAGTAATCTATGGAGAGCGCCGCCTTGGCATAGGCAACCGGGAAGGACGGGCCAATGCCCATGACCTCGCCCGTGGACTTCATCTCCGGGCCAAGGACAATGTCAGAGCCGGGAAAGCGTCCAAAGGGCATTACGGCCTCTTTGACCGCGTAATGATTGAGCTTTCGAGTGTCCGGCGGCAAATCAAGCGAAGCAATTGAGGCACCCGCCATGATGAGAGCCGCCGCCTTTGCCAGGGGCACGCCGCTGGCCTTTGAGGTAAAGGGAACCGTGCGGCTCGCACGTGGGTTGACCTCAATCACGTAGAGAGCAGCGTCCTTAATGGCATACTGGATATTCACCAGACCCTGCACGCCCACTCTCAAGGCTAGCTGTCTGGTATGTTCACGAATCTTCTGCTCCAAGGCAGCAGAGAGCGTATTAGGCGGCAGGCAACAACTGGAGTCCCCGCTGTGTATACCGGCCTCCTCAATATGCTCAAGAATGCCTCCCATGTAGACCTCGGTGCCATCACAGAGTGCGTCAACGTCTACCTCAATGGCACCTTCGAGGAAGGAGTCAAGGTACACCGGGTGGTCTGGTGAAACACGGGTGGCTGCCTGCATGTACTGCTCGAGTTGCTGATTAACATAGGCAATCTCCATGCCTCTGCCGCCCAACACGTAACTGGGCCTTACCAGCAAGGGAAATCCCAGGCGCTTGGCCACCCGAGAGGCCTCTTCAAGGCTCTCAGCAGTGCCTGCTGCAGGATAACTGATATCCATCTCATCAAGTAGCGCAGCAAAACGCTCTCTATCCTCGGCTAGGTCAATGGCCTCAGGCTTGGTGCCGAGGATGGGCACCCCTTCGGCCTCCAAGGGTTTGGCCAGCTTGAGCGGTGTTTGACCACCCAGCGTTACCACAACACCGGCAGGCTGCTCAACGTCAATGATGTCCATGACATCCTCGTAGGTAAGCGGCTCAAAGTAGAGACGGTCAGAGGTGTCGTAATCGGTGGAGACAGTCTCGGGGTTGCAGTTGACCAATATGGTCTCAAAGCCGGCCTCGGCCAGCGCGTAACTGGCGTGCACGCAGCAATAATCAAACTCAATACCCTGCCCTATGCGGTTGGGTCCGGCTCCAAGAATCATGGCCTTTATGCCGCTTGAGGGAGTGACTTCATTGGTGCCTTCGTAAGTTTTGTAGAAATAGTGCTTAGAGCTCTCGTCGGCTGTGGCGGCGGTATCAACCTTCTTGAAAACGGGGATGACACCAAGCTCCTTGCGCTTAGCGCGCACTTCGCTTTCCAAAACCTTGGTACGGTTGCTGAGCAAGTTGGCTATTTGCACATCAGAAAGCCCCAGCCTTTTGGCCTCGTAGAGAGCCTCAATGCTGATGGTGTTGAGGGTAGAGCCCTTGAGCTTTTCTTCATAGTCAACCATGTTTTGCACTCGCGTGAGAAACCACGGGTCTACAAAGCTGGCTGCATAGAGGCGCTCGATGCTCCAGCCGCGGCGCATGGCCTCGGCTATATAGTACACACGCTCCGCAGTGGGAACAGCCACCAAATGCGCAAAGTTCTGCTCGTCAAACTCATCCTTGCCGTCATGACCCAAACCGCTTCTGCCCGTCTCAAGCGAGCGCAGCGCCTTGCCAAAAGCCTCCTCAAAGCTGCTGCCCAGGCTCATGACCTCACCCACAGACTTCATGCGAGTGGTGAGCGTGGTGTCAGTGCCCTTGAACTTCTCAAAGTCAAAGCGCGGGTGCTTTACCACGCAGTAATCAACCACCGGCTCAAAGTTCTCCTGGATAGTTTTGGTTTTATCGTGACGCATCTCGTCAAAGGTGTAACCTACGGCAAGGCGCGCAGCTATCTTGGCAATAGGAAAACCGGTGGCCTTAGAGGCCAGTGCCGAGGAGCGCGAAACACGCGGGTTCATCTCAATAACAATCATGCGCCCGTCCACCGGATTGATGGCAAACTGCACGTTGGAGCCGCCGGCTGCAACACCCACGGCCTCCAGCACCTTGAAGGTTGCGTCAACCATAGCCTGGTAGTCAGCCTCTTCCATAGTCTGTTGCGGTGCCACAGTGATTGAGTCTCCGGTGTGCACGCCCATAGCGTCAAAGTTTTCTATGGAGCAGACGATGATGCCGTCGCCGTTTGAGTCGCGCATCGCCTCCATCTCCATTTCTTTCCAGCCTATTACGCTCTCCTCAATCAGCACCTCGTTAGCCGGTGAGAGGTCGAGGCCTTGGGCAACAATCTCTCGCAGCTCGTCTTTGTTGTAGGCTATGCCGCCGCCGGCGCCACCCAGGGTAAAGGAGGGGCGCAGTACCACGGGAAAGCCCAGCTCTTCTGCGAGTCTTTCGGCATCTTGCACCGAATAGGCATGGCCCGAGCGGGCGCATTCAAGACCCACCGAGGCCATTGCCTCGGCAAAAGCCTTGCGATCTTCGCCTCGTTCTATGGCATCAACATCGCAGCCGATGACCTCTACGTTGTACTTTTCAAGCACCCCGGCGTTGGCCAGGGCCACCGCGCCGTTGAGTCCGGTTTGCCCGCCCATCGTGGGCAGCAGGGCGTCAGGGCGCTCCTTTTCTATGACCCGCGTAAGCGACTCCACGGTGAGCGGCTCTACGTAGGTACGCGTTGCCATGCTGGGGTCGGTCATGATGGTGGCCGGATTTGAGTTCACTAAGATGACCTCGTAGCCGTCCGCCATGAGTACCTTACACGCTTGCGCGCCTGAGTAGTCAAATTCACAGGCCTGTCCAATGACTATGGGGCCTGAACCAATTATCAGTATCTTCTTAATATCATTGCGTCTTGGCATTACTGCACCCTTCCATCTTGTAAACTTGCGTATCCTCCAACGTATACATCTGTGGCTCTGCCACAAAGCTCTTTGCCGGTAAAGGCGCTGTTTGCGCTTTTTGACTGCCAGCCGTCCTCGCCTGCCGTCCAGGTGAGGTCGGGGTTGATTATCGTGATATCGGCAACTGAACCAACTGTCAGGCTCACCGGCTCAATCCCCAGTATGC
>WRBR01000058.1 GCA_009784425.1 Coriobacteriia bacterium
GCTGGAACAGGGGGACGGGGTTGGAACACTAACCCCGTCCCCCTGTTCCAACCCCGTCCCCCTGTTCCAGCTCGTTTGCTTAGCCGCTGGTGACGATGGGGAAGAAGGCTATCGAGTCTCCGTCGTTGAGTTTTTCTTTGGAGCTTGAGAAGGTGCCGTTTATGCTGACGAAAAAGGCTTTGGCCAGTGGTCGGGGCATTCTGACCGCAGCCAGGGCATCGGCTAGGGTTGCGTCGTCCTTGAGTTCAAGCCAATAGCGTTCGTCGAGCATCTTTCTGCTCCAGCCGGGAGGCAACAACACGCGCACCCTAATCATCTCAAAGCTCCAGCAGCTCGTTAATGCCGAGAGCCTCCAGGGTCTCATTAAGAGGAGCGCCGGTGGCTACATCGCAACCAAGCTCCTTCCAGTGGTATTTTGCCTGCTCGTTGGGATCGATGGTCGCACCCTTATTAGGGCCGTCTTTGAGCGGTGGCCTGCCCTCTATCCTCTTGGGCAGCTCTAGACTGGCTGGCAAAACTCCGTGCTTAACGTTGAACATGAGGCGGAGCATCTGGATTCGCTTGCCTATCTCCATGTATTCGTCGCCCGATTTGCCCCAGCCGGTTGCCGCGTTGAGGTAGCTTATGAGCTTCCAGTTATTGGTGCCGATGAGTTTGCCGTAGTAGCATCCGCCCGCACCGTCTATCAGCATGGCGTAGTAGGCAGAAGCAGCAGAGGCCTTGCCACAGCCTTCGTTGGGTTTTCTGGCAGCCTTTTTGTTTTCAACCTTTGCCACGGGAGCCCAGGTGCAGACATCCCAAAGGGCCATATTGCCGTAGTCTCCGCCTGAGCCTATGGTGTGCTTTCCCGGTGAGGGCTCGGTGATAAAATGCACTCCAAGCTGCAGATCAAGCCTGGGTTCATGAAAACCGGGCTCCTGGCCGCCTACGTGCATGGCAAACTTCTCGGTGGCTGCCCCAAAATACTCCGCGGCTTTCTTAACGCCATCTGCCAGCTTATCGCCAATGCCCTCTCGGGCAATCATTTTCTCCACCAGTTTGATGATGTCTTCATGCGCGCCCCAATTGAGCTTGAGCCCGTTGGTTTGCGAGTCGTCGATTAAGCCGTTTTCGTAACATTCTATTGCGTAGGCAACGGAATTTGCGGCTGATATGGTGTCCATTCCGGCTCTGTTCAAGAGCTCGTTGAGGTAGAGCACCGACTCAAGATTTCTGTTCAGCAACAAGGGGCCAAAACCCTGGATGGTTTCGTACTCAGGTTTGTGCGTGTGCTCAAAATTGCCGTAAGCCAGGCCCTTGAGATTGATGACTGCGCCACAGCCCAGTGAGCAGGAATAACAGCTGTACTTGTTAAGCTCCCTTTCAAAGAGTCTGTCGGGGTTGTAATTCTTAGTAGCCCACTTGACATCCCGAGGAGTGCCGCCCCAGTTTTTAATGGGCCCGTCACCTTTTTTGATCGCCAGAACGGTGTTTACCGAGGAGCCCCACTTGCTGAGAGGCCCCATGTTCATTGAGCCATCAAGGGGCATACTGGCAGGCAGAGCACCCATAGCTGCGCCGAGGATTCCATAGGTTGAACCCTTCATGATGCCAGCTGGGTACGCCTTCTTAATCCTCTTTGCCAGCTCCTTACTGAGCTCATTCATCGCCTTTTTGTCATGGCAGGCAATTTTCTGGCTTCCCGCGAGCACAACGGCCTTGAGCCTTTTACTCCCCATTACAGCTCCCACGCCTGAGCGCGCTGCTATGCGACCGCCCTCATTGCAGACACCTGAGATAAGAGAGAGTTGCTCACCGGCAGGCCCAATCAAGGCAACACTGGGCTTTTTGACCTTGCCAGCATCTACAAACAGACGCTCTTCTGCTTCTATGGCATCAAGGCCCCAGTATTCAGAAGCATCGCGCAATTCACAAGTGTCGTCGTCCATGAAGAGGTAGACGGGCTTTTTGCTGACGCCCTTGATGAAAATGGCGTCCACGCCGCAGCGCTTTATTGCGGGAGAGAAGTTGCCGCCGCAGTTGGCATCGCCCCATCCACCGGTTAGCGGGGATTTGGTAACGATGGACCAGCGCCCGCAGATTGGCGCGTTGGTGCCGGTTAAGGCGCCGCTGACAAAGCCCAGGATGTTATCCGGGCCAAGCGGGTCGGCATCCGCCGGTATGTTCTTGTAGAGATACCAGGCGCCCAGGCCCTTACCTGAGAGGAGTTGGTCATAGATCTGTTTGGGTATCTCAGTTTTTTCTATCTTCCCCAAAGTGAGGTCAACCTCGGCTATGTAACCCATGCAACTCTTCATTTTGTCTCCAAGTTTCTCTTGAATCCGTGTTACATTACGTGTCATATTAGACGCTTTTGTCTGATTTGTGAACAGTGCTACAAGGAATTGCCGAGGTTAATGATGCAGAAGACGAAATACCCGCTGCGCTACATCAGAAACTTTCCGTGTATCAGCCATGAAGAGCAGAAAAACCTTGCTGCGGCCAAAGCTGCTATTGTAGGGTGCGGCGGCTTGGGAGGGTTCATCGCCGAGGAGCTCGCGCGCCTGGGAGTGGGCTCACTGACGCTCATCGATGGGGACCGTCACGAGGAGAGTAATCTGAATCGGCAGCTCACCGCCACAGAAGCCACTCTGGGCGGTTTAAAGGTACTGGCAGCTCAAGAGCGCCTGGCGCAGGTTAACAGCACGGTGAATGTTGAGGTACATGCCGAGTTTTTGACGTTGGAAAACGCGCCGACTCTTTTAGCCGGAGCTGACCTGGTGATGGATGCCCTGGACTCAATTGCTGCACGACTTATGTTAGAGCAGGCCTGCAAAGATCTGGGCATACCTTTTGTCTTTGCCGCAATCAACGGTTGGTACGGCATGCTAGGGGTGAATTACCCTGGAGATGAGCGCGTGGCAATGCTGTATGGCGCTGCGGATGAAGCTGAACAAGAAACCAGCAATCCAGCCTTTACTCCTGCAGTAGTTGCCAGTCTTGCGGTTGCAGAAGCAGTTAAAGTGCTGCTTAACAGACCCTTGAGTCTGCATGAAGCCTGGATGCAAATAGACCTACTCAACATGAGCTTTGACTTGCTTAGATTTCCTCAGGCTCCTGCTCAAGGGTAATGCCAAATTTGTCCTGTATTTTTCTTATGATGTCCGTTCTAAACTTTACTAAATCGTCAGCTGACTGAGCGCTGATGTTGGTCACAACCAAGGCGTTCTTGGGATAGATTTGCAGCCCGTGAGCTTGGTAAGATCTTAAACCGGCAGCTTCAATCAACCATCCGGCGGCAAGTTTGGTCTTATTGTCAGACAGTTTCCAATGAGGCGCGTTGGGGTACTGGTTAATCAACCTCTCCGCAAATGAGCTCTCCACAATGGGGTTCTTGAAGAATGAGCCCGCACTTGCTATTTCCAGTGAATCAGGCAGCTTGCCGGCTCGGATTGCGATTACGGCCTCGCGGACTACCTGCGGGGTAAAGACCGTAATGGCATTATCAGAAAAGTACTGCTCCAAAGAGGGATAAAAAGGAGGCTCTGGTGGCATCTTGCTCAGCTGCAAGGTGAGGGAGCAAATAATATAGCGGCGGGTGCCTGGATTCTTGAAGATACTGTTGCGGTAGGAGAAACCACAACTCTCTGCAGTGAGTGTAACAAAGCGGTCAGTTTCCGTATCGTAGACTTCCAGTTCAATCAATACATCAGCAATCTCCTGGCCATAGGCGCCCACGTTTTGAATGGGTGTGGCACCGGTGTAGCCGGGAATCCCACTCATCGCTTCAATGCCGCTGAGACCCTCTCTTGCCAAACGCTCCACTGCCAGATCCCAAATCTCACCGGCACCTAGTTGGTACGTTGCACTGGCGTCATCTTGTTTGAGCAAGTCAAAGCCCTTAATGCGGTTTAGGATAATGAGGCCCTCAAAGTCACCAAGAGCCACTACATTAGAGCCACCGCCCATAACAAACCAAGGCAAGCGCCGCTCCCGCGCAAAGGCAACAGCTTCTTGCAAATCACCACGGCTGCTCACCTCTGCTACATACCGAGCAAGACCACCCAAGCGCATGGTGGTCAAGGTACTCAGTGGAACAAATTCACGGAATTGCACGTAAATCCCTCTCTGCTTAACGTAAGGATAAAAATAGTAGCACACTGCTTATAGCAACTGCTGGGTATGCCTGTGCTCAATTTGGGCGCACAAGTAAGAACAAACAGCTATACTAGTAGGCTCTTTGGGTGAAACCAAAGAACCCTGCTCGTGCGCCTGTAGCTCAGGGGATAGAGTCGCAGACTTCTAATCTGTTGGTCGTAGGTTCGAATCCTACCAGGCGCGCCAGACAGCTTGGCTCAAAAGAGTGCGGGCGTGGCGGAATTGGCAGACGCGCCAGGTTTAGGTCCTGGTGAGGATTCCTCGTGAAGGTTCGAGTCCTTTCGCCCGCACCATCTTGCACGTGCCTAAGCGTTGCTTCGCTAGGCTCACGTATTCATGGAACAGGGGGACGGGGTTAGTGTACCAATTTGGTCCTTAGACCAAATTGGTACACTAACCCCGTCCCCCTGTTCCAGACCAACCCCGTCCCCCTGTTCCACCCTTGTTCCACTTGGGTTATTTGAGTTGTACTTTGTAATAACCGGTTTCTCCAACAAGAACACAGAGATAAATTGAACTTGAAATTGAGGCTCTTTCGGGAAGCCACAGCTTTTCTGCCCCGGGCGCGTTGATGTTTGCCGCGGGATTATTAGTGATATGAATCACAACCTCGGGCGAGCTGCTCCCGGCTGCACGCCATTGGCCTGCGCTGTAGGAAAACCCAATATCGCTCAAAGGAACACCGGCCAAGTCCGCAACAATAGCCAATCTGTCGGGAGTGCCAAGCAAGCTGTTGCCTGAGTAGAAGCTCAGTTGCGAGGCAGTCTTCAGGTCAAGTCCCTCCATTATGAACATTGAGGTAACTGCCTGTGCCACATGGCGCGCATTAGCCTGACGTTGAACTTCCTTGGCTCTATCGATATAGCCAACGAGTGCCGGCACCGCTATAGCCAGCAGTATCCCAAGAATGAGGATGACAACAATCAGCTCTACCAGGGTAAAGCCTTTAGTGCTGCCACGGCGGTATTTGGCAAGATCCTTCATTGGGCAAATCCCCCCAAGTGTTGCTGGTTAACTCTCTCTGCTACAGACACTCTAACACGCATTATACCGCGGATATCCAATCTACTCATTATAATCACAAAAAGCATAAAGGGCTCGATAGTTTGGACTAAATTCTTTGGCTGCGCGCTCAACGCTTTGCCCAGGAAACCAGGGGACAAATTAGCTGTCCTCGCCTTAATAAAAATTGTGAATTATTTGCTGAATCTTTACCCAAAATTCACTAATATGTCATAGTGTAGTCGTAGACTGATAAAAGACATTTATTGGAGAGAATGAATGCAGTTTTTAGCAGCGAGTCAAAAGGGGGCGGTCTAGGATGGACCTAAGAGAAGATGTTGAGGAGATTAGAGGCAAAGAGGGAATCATCTGTGATATGGATGGCGTCCTCTACAACGGTGAACAGCTCATTGAGGGAGCATCCGATTTTGTTCACTGGTTGGAAGAAAGCGGAAAGCGCTACCTCTTTCTCACTAATGCGAGCGCCTACACCCCGCTTGGCCTGAGAAGAAGGCTGGGTCGCATGGGGCTTGATATTGACGAGTCAAAGTTTTATACCAGCGCCCTCGCTACGGCAAAGTTCCTTGATAACCAAGCACCGCGTTGCTGTGCCTATGTGATAGGGGACTCGGGTCTTCATCATGCATTGAATGATGTGGGAATCAGCATGAACGAGGTAAACCCCGATTACGTGATTGTCGGAGAAACCAGGGACTACAACTACGATAAAATCGCCCGCGCTATCCACTTCATTCAAAATGGCGCTAAGCTAATAGGTACGCATCCTGACATGACCAGCCCTGGTGAGGACGGACTCATCCCGGCCGCTCGCGCCCTCATTGCTCCTATTGAGATGATAACCGGCCGCAAGGCGTACTACGTTGGTAAGCCTAATGCGCTGATGATGCGCACCGGGCTGAGCAAGCTTGGGGTGCACTCCTCTGAGTCAATGATAATCGGCGACCGCATGGATACCGACATCATAGCCGGCATTGAAACGGGCATCATGACAGTCTTGGTGCTGAGCGGTGTCACCTCAAGGGAGATAATGCGAACCTTTCCCTACCGGCCCAAGTATGTCTTTGACAGCATTGGCGAAATAGCCTCGTACTTAACGTGGAAATAAGGCGGTATCTCACAGCGCAACTACAGTTTATCGAGGGGCGAGGTAGCCGTTTCTGTCTATTTCTATGTCTGGAGATAGTTGGCGCATGAGAGCAAATACATCATCAGAGATTTCTGGAGTGCTGAGTACCTTTTGTTCGTGTAGTAAGGCCGGGATGATTCTGAAGATTGGCTTGCCGTCAGTGATTTCAATGTCAAGAATAAGCGTTTGAGTTGTATCTCCGCTGAACCAGAAATCACCCAAGGAGTAAGCTATCAGCTTGCCGTTGTAGAACTCAATGGTCTGCAAGACATGAGGATGGGAGCCAACCACGGCATCGGCGCCGGCGTCTATCAGTTTGCGAGCCAGCTCAATCTGCACCGGCTCAAGCACCACGCTCTCCTCGGTGCCCCAGTGGGGGAGCGCTATCACGTAGTCAGCAATTTCTCTGGCCTCGGCAACAGCAGCCAAGAAGAGCTCATCGTCAAAACAGAAGAGCACGCCTGGCAAGTTCTCTCCAGCGGCCTGGGCACGCACTTCGTCTCCCTTTTGACCGCGGTCAGCTGCAACAAAGGCTATCGTGTAATCGCCAAAAGTAAAACAGACGGGAGTCATGGCTTCAGCAAGATCAAGGCCGCCGCCCACATACCTGACTCCGTTGGCCTTGAGAATCGAGAGGGTGTCAAGAAAGGCGTCTTCGCCGTAATCGTAGGCATGATTGTTGGCCAGGCTCACCAGATTAACGCCCAGCTGGTTCCAGTAGTGCGCATAAGCAGGGCTGGCGCAGAAGGTGTACATCTTTGGCAGCGGTTCGCCTCTGTCAGACATGGCAAACTCATGGTTGGCATAACAGATGTCCGCCGATCTCATGTGCGCCAGGATATCCGGCGAAAAGGCAGCTGCCACCGAGCCGCCGCTGGCATGAGCAACGTCAGCACCCCAGCCGTCGGCAAAGCACACGTCACCAACCAGGCTGACTCTTATTGTTGTTGAGCCCTCATCAATCGGCTCGTTGTCAGCCACGGCAGGAGTTTGCTGTGTGCCGGTGTCAAACATCCCGTAGACTGGGATGGCGAGCACAAGCACCAGCACCAGCACCAAAGAAAGGCCAATCTTGATGCCTCGAAACCGTGGCTTCTCAGCAATTTGTGAACGATTGTTTTTACGGTATTCCATAGCGCTATAGTATCATTACCACAATGCTTATGGGCAAAAGGAAACGCAATCGGTGACAACGCGGCATATCAGCTAAAAAACAAAAGCACCAAGGCAACTTTGGTTAATCCGCTTCTACGCTTCAAAGGGCGCCATATTGTGCTGGCTGTTGCGATTGTTTTAGTTGCTGCCTATTACGCGCTGAGAGAGGTGCCGGGTGTAGCAGTTTTTGCAACGCAGAATATTGCACATCCTTGGCATCGCGTATCCGGTACGGTTTTTGGCATCGTTCCTTTCTCCGTAGCGGAATGGCTCATCGTTTTTACGATTCTGGGTGCCCTGGCATACCTCACTTACACCGTAGTTAAGCTCATCCAGAAGCCACGGAGACTGCAGCGCGTCTATGCGTTACTCGTTGCCTTTCTTGCCGGAGCGCTCACCATTTACGCAATGATATGCTGGCTCTGGGGAATCACCTATTACTCTTACACCTACACTGAGCTCAGCGGCATAGAGACGCAGGCCGTCAGTGTTCAGGAGCTCAAAGAGGTTACCATTTACTTTGCCGAGGTGGCAACCGCAGCCTCACAAAAAGTTGAACGAGACCAAAACGGGCTCTACGTTTGTGATATCCAGCAGACAGTGAGCGATGCACCGGCGCTCTATGCTAATCTGCCTGAACAGTTCAACTTCTTACAGGGGCCTGAGGTCCCTCCCAAGCCTATGTTCTTCTCATACATCATGAGTCACCTCAATTACACCGGCGTGTTCTTTCCCCTTACCGGCGAGGCAAACTTTAACGAGCATTCCCCGGATTGCTTTATCCCTGCAACGGTCACGCACGAGATTTCGCACCAACGGGGGGTTACCAGAGAACAAGACGCAAACTTCACCTCCGTTTTAGTTTGTATGGAAAGTGATGACCCCAATTTCATCTACAGTGGCGCACTCCTGGCCTACACACATCTTGCCAATGCACTCTATCTAGCAAGCTATGAAGCTTGGGCAGAGGCTCAGTCCTACATCGGTGATTACGCCAGAAAAGATTTAATTGCCAACCACATGTACTGGCAGGACTTTAAAACCACCGCCTCAGAAATCAGCGAGGCAGCCTACGACGGATACCTACAAAACCAAGGCCAAGAACTGGGAACAAGAAGCTACGGCGCCTGCGTAGACCTCCTGGTAGCCTATTACGGTGAAGCCGCGAAGTAGCGATACGTCCCCCGGTCAAGACCCGGCTCGTATTGAGCAAAAACTCTCTCTGGCTTGAGTCCCATCTACAAAAAAATACACTCGTAAGAGCCAATAAGGCTCTTGCGAGTGTATTGGAGCGGCAGACGGGACTCGAACCCGCAACGATCAGCTTGGAAGGCTGATGCTCTACCAATTGAACTACTGCCGCTCAAAACGTGCAAGCGTAACTGTATCGGAACTCAGCAAAGATTTCAAACCTGGAGAGCTACTTTGTTATACTATCGTCTTGATAATCGAGGGAAGCTCATTCATTCAAGGAGTAACTGATGCTGCAATACGACCCCCACGCAATAGAAGAGAAGTGGCAACAAGTCTGGGAGGATACTGGCGCCAACCTCATGCACATAGATGATGAACGACCACCCTATTACGTGCTGGAGATGTTTCCGTATCCTAGTGGTGACGTGCATATGGGGCACGTGAGAAACTACTCCATTGGCGATGTCATAAGCCGCTACAAGCGTATGCAGGGGTATAACGTTTTGCATCCGATTGGTTGGGACTCGTTTGGTATGCCGGCTGAGAATGCTGCCATTAAGGAAAACTCCAGTCCTCACACCTGGACTTATCAAAACATCGAACGCCAGCGAGCTTCACTCAAGAGACTCGGTTTTTCGTATGATTGGTCGCGCACCGTAATAACCTCAGACGTTGACTACTACCACTGGGGCCAGTGGATCTTCCTCAAGTTCTGGGAGCTGGGCCTGGTAGAGCGCCGTTCCTCACCGGTCAATTGGTGCCCCGACTGCAATACGGTTTTGGCTAACGAGCAGGTTTTGGGTGAAGGCGACTGCTGGCGTTGCAAGACCTCCGTAGAAAAGCGCGAGCTGGAGCAGTGGTTTTTCAAGACCACCAATTATGCTGAGGAGCTGCTGGAGGATTTGAATGAACTCACCGGCTGGCCCGAGCGCGTAAAACAGATGCAGGCCAACTGGATAGGCAAGAGCATTGGTGCCGACGTGGTCTTTACGCTTTGCGATGAGACGGGCGAGCCCACCGATGAAACCATTACAGTCTTTACTACGCGCCCGGATACTCTCTTTGGCTGCAGCTTCTTTTTGCTGGCTCCGGAACACCCTCTGGCAGAGCGCATCACCAAGGGCACGAGCTATGAAGCCGAGGTGCTCAAGATCAAGCAGTTGGTAGAGAGCGCCACCGCCATTGAGAGGGAAAAGGCTGACAGAGAAAAGAATGGGGCCTTTACCGGCTGTTACGTGATAAACCCGGTTAACAATGAAAAGCTGCCTATTTGGGTGAGCGACTATGTGCTTATGGACTACGGCACCGGCGCGGTCATGGCTGTGCCTTCTGGTGACCAGCGAGACTTTGAGTTTGCGCAGAAGTATGCCCTGCCTATACCGCCGGTGATTGTTCGCAAGGATGACGAGCTTTACGAGCAGCTCGCTGGGGTTACGGAGTGCAAGATAAGCCAGGTTCCCTGGAGTGAGGCATACGTTGGGCCCGGCATCATGGTGCAAAGCGGTGAGTTCACAGGTCTGCCGGGAGGCAAGGACTCGGAAGGTTCCACCGCGGTTATCAACTGGCTGGCTGAGCGCGCTCTGGGCAAGGCCTCCGTCAATTACCGCCTACGCGACTGGCTCATCAGTCGCCAGCGCTACTGGGGCAACCCTATTCCCGCAGTACACTGCAGCTTCTGCGGCATAGTACCGGTGCCCTATGAGGATCTGCCCGTTGAACTCCCCATGAACATCGATGTCACGGCAGGAGAGACCCTTGCCGGCAACGCGGCCTTTTGCGAGGTTGACTGCCCCGCATGCGGCAAGCCGGCGCGTCGCGAAACCGATACTATGGACACCTTTACCTGCTCAAGCTGGTATTTTCTGCGCTATACCGACCCTCATAACCCCGAGCTTCCTTTTAATTCAAAAACTGTGGATACCTGGCTGCCGGTTGACCAATACATTGGCGGCATTGAGCATGCAATCCTCCACCTGCTTTACTCACGCTTCTTTACCAAGGGTTTGCGTGATGCGGGCCTGCTCGGAGGCGCTGATGCCAACAGGCTCCTGCAGCGTGGCGAACCTTTCAAGAACCTGCTTACCCAGGGGATGGTCAAGCTTAATGGTGAAACGATGAGCAAATCCAAGGGTAATGTGGTAGCGCCCGAGGATATGATTGCTCGTTATGGCACAGATGCTCTCAGGGTCTATATACTCTTCATGGCTCCGCCTGACAAGGATCTAGAGTGGAACCAAGAAGGCCTGGAGGGCATCTGGCGGTTCCTCAATCGGATTTGGCGCAGTGCCTCTGACCTCTTGGGTGAGCTTGTGGTGGACTCAGAAAACAACGTGCTCTCTATATATGACACAAGCCTGACCACCGCCGATGCCACCGAGCGCGGCAAAGAACTCAACCGAGATATCCACCGAGTCATCGGAAAGGTCAAAGATGATGTGGAGCGCTTCAACTTCAACACGGCCATTGCTGCCATCATGGAGTTGGCTAATACCGTCTCTACCTATATAAAGCTGCCCGTTGAGCTACGCAACAAGGAGCTTTGCCTACGTGCCGCAGAAACGCTGGCGCTGCTGCTGGCTCCTATGGCGCCACATTTTGCCGAGGAGCTCTGGTGTACAGTGTTGGGCAAGGCCGAGCAGGGGAGCGTGCATAAGCAAACCTGGCCAACCCATGACCCCAGCCAGGCTCTCACGGAGACGGTAGAGTTAGCAGTTCAGGTCAACGGCAAGGTCAAAGCGAGAATCACCGTTGCCCTGGATGCGCCCGAAGACGAAATAAAGGCCGAGGCCTACGCAGCAGTTGCAGCGATTGTTGAGGCAGCCGAGCCCAAAAAAATCATCGTTGTGGGCGGCAAGCTGGTGAACATAGTCGTTTAGTGGTAGGAGCTGGCGTATTGTTCCATAGACCGGTACGCCAAGCCTAACACAACACTTAGTTCACGATAGCGAAGTCTCTTATCCATGATAAGTTTACTGCGGTATAATCCGGTTACATTCCAATTACTAGTTAGGTGATGAAACATGTCGTTAAGCTACGCTGCTCTGATTCTTCTTGTTTTGGTACTCGGTATTGGCGCTCAGGCGATGGTGCGAGGCTCCTACAAAAAGTGGAAAAA
>WRBR01000059.1 GCA_009784425.1 Coriobacteriia bacterium
CCAATTTGACCTTGGTCAAATTGGAACACTACCCCCGTCCCCCTGTTCCAACCCCGCCCCCCGTTCCACACCAAGCCCTGTCCCGCCTGTACCAATCCATCAAGCACCTCTACAATGCTGGATTCCTCAGCAACCGGCACAAAGGCGGCAACCTCGGGCAACTCGGCAGTAAGATCAGCCCCAAAACGCGAGGGAAGGCAGCCAGCCACCACCAGCTTACACTCGCCACTTTGTACGTGCGGAAGAGCCGCCAGTTCAAAGATGGTATCTAGGGATTCTTCAACCGCCGCCTCGATAAAGGCGCAGGTATTGAGCAGGATGAAGTGAGCCTCTTCAACACCCTCGGTCACCGTATAGCCGCGCGCCTCAAGTAAACCGCGCATGGTTCGGCTGTCCACCTCATTTTTGGGGCAACCGAGGGTAAGCAAGGCAACGCGAGGAGCCTGTGACTGCTCTGAGGTCAAAACTGTTCCTCTGTCTTTGACTATCGGTAGTTGTGGTATTGCAGCGGCTGCCCGTAGTCCTGCTCCTTGAGAAAGGTAATGACCTCTTGCAGGGCATCCTTACTGGGAGAAGAGACCCGTAGCTTTTCGCCCTCTATGGCAACCTTGACGTTTTTGAACTTGAGGGCCCTGATGTCTTTATTGATGCGCCCCGCAGTATCCTTGTCAATGCCGGAGACTATCTTCCCAAGAATCTTGATAGTCATGCCCGAGGCACCCTGAGGCTCACCCCAGCTCAAGGCCTTGAGGTCAATGCTCCTCCGCACGAGCTTGGTGTTGAGAACATCTTGCACCTGAGAGGCCACAAACTCGCTCGGCGCCGTAAGCGTAAAAGCTCCCGCCTGCTTGTCCAAATCAAGCTTTGCGCCACTGTCCTTGAGGTCATAGCGTTGTATGAGCTCTTTTTTTGTCTGCTGCCAGGCGTTATCAATCTCTTGCATGTTTACTTCGGAGACTACGTCAAAACTGCTGTCTTTTGCCATGTTTTCTCAACTCTCAATTCTCGGTAAATTTGAACGAATACTCTTTTGTTCTATCAGATCGCTGCCGGGATCCTTCGATTACGCACTTTGCGCTTTCTCAGGGTGACAGGGGTTTTATCGCTGCGTTGCGGCATCTGCCGTTTGCGCATTCTGAACTATGGGACGCTGCTCAACTTTCAACTCAAGAAGACCCGCGCCGCTGGATGTATCCAGTGGTACCTCTATTCCATTTCTGAAGACCTTCACATAACCCGGCGCTCCCGCATTGATGCTGGCTTCTTGTGTTACGGTAAAGGTGCCCTTCCAGCCCGACTCAAGTATCTCTGCGTAGGGCGTATTGCCGTCAATGTCTATCTGCACCCAAGAGGCGCCGCCGCTGATTTCAATAACCAGCTCAAAGGGTCCGTAGCGATTATCCTCAGCAATCTGCGCCCCCAGCTCAGCGGGGCTCAAGCTCGCCTGGCCTTCATCCAAACCCTCGTCTTCGGCGGTGACTCCCGTAACCGGAACAAATGCGCTGTCATTGCTCGCACACCTGCTGGCAAGAAACGCCAGGAGAATCAAAAAGACCACCAAGACCACCACCAAGCCAACAACTATCATCGTTGGGCGGTTTGACAAGGTGTTTGAAACGTCAGAAAACATCGATTTTTTGGGCGGCTTGCCGGTGTAGTCATTAGGACGCAGTCTGTGTGAGGGGTGAGCGGGGTTGTCGGCGCCGGTTCTTCTACCCGGTGCCCGCCTGGTGGCATTGGTCTGCCTCAGGCCCTGGTCATCCTGGTTTTGGCGTAGCTGTTGGCGGAACCTCTTGTCGGTTTCTTGCCTGGTATCTTCGCCAAAAACGGTGCTCCTGTAGGTATTGCGCTTTCCGGCAGTAATCAGCTCCCTGCCTTCGGGCTTGCTCTCTCTCTCATAAATCGGCTCAGCCGGCTCGGCATTGCGCTTGGATGGAAGAGTGAGCCTGTTGATGTTATTAGTGGCCCCCGGCTTGCCGGTGGTCTCCCACCTGCGAAACTCCTTGAGAAACTGCTCGGTTATCCGCGTGGAGTCAAGCCCCAGGTAGCGAGCGTAAGAAGATATCATGTTGCGCGCATAACCTTTATGAGGCATATGAGAAAAATTATTCGTTTCCATAGCAAGAATAATGGAGGGGCGGATGCGCAATTGATTAGAGACCTCTTCGATGGTCTCACCCTTGATACGCCGTGCCTCCATTAATCGTTCGCCAAAGGTTGCTTCAGACAACTGGCCTCCATGCCACGCGGTTGTTTTTGCAGCTAGAGAAGTAAATATTACTGCCAAAAGTGTAGCATATAGAGGGAAGAGTTAAGAGAGAAGAGAGAAGAGAGAAGAGAGAAGAGTTGACAGAGTTGAGAGTTTAACTCTCCTCCTTAACTCTCCTCCTTAACTCTTCTCTCTTAACTCTTAGCTCTTAACTCCCCTACCCGTAGGCTCTTAGGGTTTCGAGGTCGAGGACGTCGTCTATGAGTACTTCGCGGGGTTTGGAGGAATTGGGTGGCCCCACAACGCCCTTCATCTCGAGCATGTCCATGATGCGGCCGGCTCGCGCATAGCCAATTTTGAGCCTTCGTTGCAGCGTGGAGGTAGAACCGATTCTTGTTGAGACCACTATCTCCGCCGCCTCCCAGAGCAGGGGGTCATCCTCCAGGGAATCATCTCCCAGGCCGCCGGATGAGAGCCCGTTGCCCGGAGCGGTATAGAGAATCTCCTCGTGATAGTCGGTTTCTCCCATGCTGCGCCAGTACTCCACAACGGTTTCAATCTCGGGCTCGCTTACCAAACAGCCTTGTATGCGCACCGGCTTGGAGTACTCCGGGCGCGAGAAAAGCATGTCTCCCAGGCCAATGAGGTCCTCGGCGCCTTGCGAGTCCAGGATGACTCGGGAGTCAATGCCAGATGCCACGGTAAAGGCAATGCGATTGACGATGTTTGCCTTGATGAGACCGGTGATGACATTGGTAGAAGGCCGTTGAGTGGCCACAATCAAATGCAGCC
Organism: Coriobacteriia bacterium; assembly: GCA_009784425.1. Lineage (GTDB taxonomy): Bacteria > Actinomycetota > Coriobacteriia > Coriobacteriales > UBA8131 > WQXH01. The sequence goes on from WRBR01000059.1 coordinate 3,002, forward strand.
CGGCGGCGCGCGCCAGCTGGGCGAGGCGACTCACCGCAGTCTCAACCTCCTTGCCGTTCAACATCATCAAATCTGCTAATTCATCTATCACTATTACAATATAGGGTATGGTTGCCCGGAGGTTTTCTTGCTCTACCGTAATATCCAGCTCTTCCTCGCCACCGTCATCGTCTTGGTCAGAAGGCACTGTTGCTTGGGGAGAAAACTCATCCCCGTTATCTGCATCAAAGGCGGCATCCAGAGCGCTGTCTGCCGACTCGGGCGCCTCTTCAGCTCGCCTTGCTTCTTCTTCTAGCTTCTTGAGATTTTCTGTTGCCCGCACATTAAACTGCTTGATGTTCTTTACAGCGTGCTTCTCAAAGAGCTTGAGTCGCCTGTCCATCTCGGCAACGCACCAGGCCAGGGCACTGGCAGCCTGTCCGGCATCGGTAACCACCGGCACATACAGGTGAGGAATGCCTTTATAGAGTGTCAACTCAACCCGCTTGGGGTCAATCAAAATCATGCGCACCTCGTCAGGCGTTGTGCGCATGAGCAGCGACATGATAATGGCATTCACCGCCACCGACTTACCTGAGCCCGTAGTTCCGCCAATCAGCATGTGCGGCATCGTAGACAGGTCGGCAACGATGGACTCCCCTTCCACGTCTTTGCCAATAGCCAAGGCAAGGGCACTGTCACGGGCAGAATCCAGCACATCGCCCAACAGCACATCATTGCGCACCGCATTGGGAATTTCAATGCCTACGAGCGAAGTCCCCGGTATGGGAGCCACAATGCGGATTGCCTCAGCCGCCAAGGCCAGCTGAATGTCGCTTTGCAGGTTGGTGATGCGGTTAAGGCGCACGCCTTCTCCCAGGCTGATTTTGTAGAGGGTCACGGTGGGGCCGGCAATCCAGCCCACAACCTCCCCGTCAACATTAAACTCCTCCAAGGTGGCCTGCAGCCTGTTGGCAGTTGTGCGCAGCTCAGAGGCGCCGGCCTTGGTGTGCGCTTTATCGCGCGAAACCCGCAGCAGCTTCATGCTGGGCAAGGTATAGGAGCTTGCCAAGGCAGAGCGATCCGTTTGCTTTTTGCCCTTTTTCTTGGCAGAAGCGTTGGGGAGCAGTGCCGTCTCAGGCGCGTGGTCGCCGGCAGCACTTCCAGCGTCGCCCACAAAAGCCTGGTCATCCAGAGGGCCACGCTCTTCGCCCTCAAGCATGCTCCCGCTTCTGTTCAAAAGCGTTGTGCGCGCCTCAAAGTCATAGTCATCCACGTTGCCGATGTCAGCTAAACGGCGGCGTGCAGACCCCAGCTCGGTGGGCTCCAAGGCTGCATCCTCCCCATAAGGCTCACTGCTGGGGCGATACACCGTATGCTCAAGCTGGGGCACTCCCATAGCCTTGGTGTACGGCGGCAGAACCCCCTTTGCACCGGAATGCCTGCCCCCGGCAGAAGCCGCACCATTTTGTGCGGGGCCCATCTGGTACGCGCTGCCACTGGAGGGTGCTGGGGCATTCTCATCCAGCAGAGGCGAGCCCGGAAGCGGTATATCGTCACCACGTTTGCCGCGGTCTTTGAAAGATTGAATCAGCCACTCCACCAAACCGGTGATTGAAAGCCCTATGAGCACCAGACCAATGAGCACCAGACCAATGAGGATAATCATGGTTGGTGCCTGACCTATCAACGTCAGCAACACCCAGGCTAAAGCCCCGCCCACATAGCCTCCACCCTGGGGGAGCAGCTTTGAGTCAAACAGTTTGGCCGGGTCTGCGGCAGCCCCCGGAGTTAACACGGCAAACACCGAAATCAAAGCCACAAAGATTACGGCCAATCCCAGAATCAGGCGCAGGGTTGAATAGCTGAGGCGCCTCTTTAAAAAGAAGCTCACCGCCCAGGCCAGCAAGAGAAAGGGCAGTATCACTGCGCCTTGCCCGCAGATGATTCTAAGGCCTTCTGAGAGCAACTTTGCTCCTATGGCATTAGACGGAAGAAGCACAATAACGAGCAGCACCAGGGCTACTATGACAAAGACCAAACCCATCAGGTCGTTTTTTGCCTGCGGCCCCAGCAGGGGCTTTTTCTCCGGCTGAGAGGCGGCCAGAGAGTTATTGCTCCGCGCCTTGGCGGTTGTTGCATCAGCCTTTTTGCTTTTGGCGCGCGAAGACCGAGCGGTAGTCTGTTTTTTACCTTGATTGCTATTGCTCAACTGTGCCCTCCGGTGTGTTAAGAGAAGCGCCAAACGCTGGGGAACTCCTCTACTGCTGCATTGCGACACCACAGAGCGGTGTCGTGGGCTCTTTTACGCTATTTTATCAGATTTTGGATCCAGTAGTACCACCAACCGGGGATCTCGCGCATAACATTGAATAAAGGATACGCAGTGGATTTTACTTCTTTGGCTGGTACGGTGACCACGTCCATGCCTTCTGTTAAGTACAGCATCTTGATACGGGCAAGGTGGTAGAAATTGCTCACCGTGGCAACCTTGGTAAAGCCGGCTTCCTGCAGGGATTTCACCGTATTTCTTGCCGTTTGCTGGGTGGTTGAACCATATTGATCGATGATGATGGCCTCGGGCGCCACCCCTCTCTCAATTGCATAGTCTCTCATGGCCTCTGCCTCGTTGGTGCCGCCGGCATCAATGCCACCGCTCATCACCAACACAGGAGCAAAGCCTTCTTGATGAAACTCTATTGCGGTGTCCAGGCGGTCTTGCAAGGTTTGCGAGGGCACTCCACTGGGATACACCTGCGCTCCAAAGACCACAGCCGCATCAACCTTAACCCGGTAGTCCGTGGTACCAAAACAGTTAATCTGCCCCAGAGGAAAGAGAAAGAACACCACCAAGATAGTGAAGGACATGGTGGTAAAAGTGCTGCCCTTAGAGGGCTTGCGTGATTTTTCCAGATAGCTGTGCCCAAAAAATGCGCTGATGAGAATGCAGAGAAACGTCACACTCACAAAGAAAGAAAAGGGCAGAGGAAATCCCAGGATTATTGCCCCCGAGGCGGCCAGCATATACACATCGATGGTGTTGAATACCGCCACAAAAAGCCCAAAGCACACGGGGACGGCCACCGCTCCACGGGCGGCGAGGTTCTGGGGAACATGCACGGCAAAAAAGCCGAGAGCCCCCGTGAGGAATATCTGTGTGAGCACAGAGACCATATGCGGCAAAAAGCCGGTGTTGATCCACCAGACATTTTGGTTGTACGCACCAAAGATGGCAACGGCTGCCAGCGAGAGGAGGGAATATAGGGCTAAAAACGCAGCAAGTCCCCGAGATAAATTGATGAAGAAAGGCCAAAACTTACTTTTCTTTTGCTTTTCAGCGGTCATGTTGCTACCTTTTGAGCCTCCTGCTCGGGGGCTTCTTTTAAAGCTAGCTCAGGCTCTGCGCTTTTTACCACACCAGAAATCTTTTGAGCCTCCAGAACCTCGCGCGCCAAAACGGCGTTCATGGCGGCAATGGCGCACTCAACCATGCCATCGTCCGGCGGATTGGTGGTGAGGCGCTGCAGCTGCAAACCGGGCCACAGTATCACCTTGACCAGGGGATTATCGGGACGGTTGCCAGCCCACTTAACCGTAAACTCATAGGCAAGACCCGCAATCAAGGGAAGCAGGAGAATGCGACTGATAATCACTATGATCAGGCGCAGAATGTCGTTTTGAATGCCCAGCCCGTCTATCAGCAGATTAATCGGCACGATGGTAAAAACAAAGATGGCGATTATCATGGTCATGAGCATAAAGGCGGTGCCGCACCTCACGTGGAGGCTCGGATAACTCTGGGCATTAGCCACGGTAAGATCTTGGCCTCGCTCGTAACAGTGAATGGTTCTGTGCTCGGCACCGTGGTAGCCAAACATGCGCCTGATGTCGCTCATCCGCCCAATGAGAAAGATGTAGCCAATAAAGATAATCACGCGAATAACGCCGTCAACCAAATTCCAAAGCAGGGTGTCATCGGCATAGTCGCCCACTATCAGGTTGGTGAGGATGGCCGGCACCACGATGAATATCGTGACACCCAACAGCATGCCCACTATCATGGCTCCCGTCATAACCGCCTTAGGCATGGCCGCCTCAGATTTCTTAACCTCCTCCTCAGCCACCGCCTCAATTGCCTCCAGGGCAGGCTCAAGTGCTGCTGCCGCAATTATTGCTTCTGGCTCTTGAACATCAGCTGCTGCTGCAACTAATGCAACCGCGTCTTCACTCTGGGCTTGACCTTCCCCGTCATTCTGGGCTTGACCCGGAATCTTTCCTGCAAGTTCAAGACTCCGGCTCGGGGGTCGGAGTGACGGATTTTTGTTTTCCGCTGCCCACTGCTCAATTACCGCAAGAGCAATCTCAACATCTAGGTATTTCGCTGGCGGGGTCGGCAAATCCAGCGCTAACTCCTCAAGCTCTTCTTCATCGAAGGCATGATTGGCGGCAATCTCCAAGGCTTTATAACCCAAAGCCAGCGACTCAACCAGTGAAGTACAGCCGCGCACTACCGGCTTGTACATCCAGGTGTTTTTGTCCCTGCCGCTCACCAGGTCGTGCTCCTCAACGTGAATGGTGCCGTTAGGTTTGCGCACGGCGAGCGCCCAGTTATAGCGGCCGCGCATCATAATGCCCTCAAGGAGCGCCTGGCCACCTACGTGCGTGCGACAGATCTTGCCGCTCTCGTCATAGGCAGCGGCTAGTTTTTCGTTGCTCTGTTTAATGTCTTCACTCAAGGACGTTTGATCCTTTCAAATGGCTCGCCGCAGGTCATGCTGCCCTCTGGGCAGTCGCCGCGCCTGCAGGGCGCGCCGGCATCCATAAAGATGTATGGGGCAGTAGGCTCCACGAGCTCAAGCATCTTGTTGCCCAGCTCTTGGATCTCCCACTTTGCGCGGCGGCAGCATCTGAGCGTAATAAAGTGAAGGAGCTCTCTCACGTTCATCGTTACCACTATCTTGGAGATGCAGGCGTTGGGTAGGATATAGCGCGCGTCTTCGGCGGGCACGCCTGCGTCAAGCAAGGACTGGTAGGTGTTATAGGCCGTGTCGATGGCGGTATGGAAGACGGCAGCAAGCTCCGCGTCTTTACTGATGGTCTCTGGAATAATCACTTCCGGCTCGCCGGTCAGCGCCACGTAGCGCTGGCTTTGTTGGTTGAAGCTTGCTATGCGATGACGCACCAGCTGATGGGTCAGCGCCCTGCTCACCCCGTCAATGGCAAAGGTGTAACTGGCGTGCTCAAGCGCAGAATGGTGCCCGGACTTCATTATCACCTTGAGAACCTTGCTCACGTCCTCCTCGCTCATGGTCTCCATGAGCTCAGCCGCGCCAATGGGCGCATAGCAAAGCCGTGCCGCCGTTGCAACTGCGCGCTCAGGTTCCAGTGTGTGATAAAGCAACGATACCTGCATGAGGCACCCCTCTCTGTTTAATTCAGCATACCGTGTGTGTTCAGCAGGATATAGTTTAGTTGTTGGAGTGTTGACTACTCGGCAGGAGCATCCTCAGCGGCGGGAGCTTCCTCAGCAGCGGCTTCCTCAGCGGGAGCTTCCTCAGCAGCAGGCTCTTCGGCGGGAGCATCCTCAGCGGGAGCTTCCTCGGCGGGAGCTTCCTCGACGGGAGCTTCAGCAACAGGAGCCTCATCAAGGATGGCCTCAACAGCGGCAGTTTCCTCAGCAGTAGCATCCACGCCGGAGTCTTCCTTGGCAGCCTTGGCTTCTCTTTCCTTTTCACGAGAGGCCTTGTCAGCGTAACGAGCTGTTTTCTCGGCCTTCTTGGCGGCTCTTTCCTCGCGAGCAGCCTGGGCCTCTGCCTCGGCAGCTTGCTTGGCAGCGGCCTTCTCAGCCTTCTTGGCGGCTTCGCGCTCAGAAACGGCGTTGGCCGCAGAGCCGTACTTATCGGCAAAGCGCTGAACGCGTCCGCCGGTATCAACGAACTTCTGTTGTCCTGTGTAGAAAGGGTGACAAGCGTTGCACAATTCCACGCGCAGTTCGGGCTTAGTGGCCCGAGTCATGAAGGTATTGCCACACGAGCAACGTACCGTTGCCTCGACATAATCGGGGTGAATTCCTTTTCTCATTCTTACTCCTCTAAGTTGTTCTGGTTTCCAAGCAGAACTGGGGATAACAAACCGTGATAGTCTATCACAAATCTTTACAGTGTTACGGTGTCGCTGCTTTTGGCTTGTGCCTTGCGCGCTGTTTTGAGCAGGAACTCTGCGTTGGTGTTGGTTTGCTTGAGGCTCTTGATGAGCATCTCCATAGCGCGCTCGGTGTTGCCGATGTTGGCAAGTATGCGACGTACGGCCCAGATGAGCGGGGCCTCTTGCGGATCAAGGAGCAGCTCTTCTTTGCGGGTGCCGCTGGAAACCGGATCAATTGCGGGGAATACCCTGCGGTCAGAGAGATCACGGTCGAGCTTGAGCTCCATGTTGCCGGTGCCCTTGAACTCCTCAAAGATAACCTCGTCCATCTTGGAGCCGGTGTCGATGAGCGCCGAGGCTAAAATTGTCAAAGAGCCACCGCCCTCAATGTTACGCGCCGCGCCCAAGAAGCGCTTGGGTGGATACAAGGCTGTGGAGTCAACACCGCCGGAGAGGATGCGGCCAGAAGCTGGCTGAGCCAGGTTGTAGGCGCGAGCCAAACGCGTGATGGAATCCAGGAGAATCACCACGTCGCGGCCGTTCTCTACCAGGCGCTTTGCCCGCTCAATGACGAGCTCTGCCACCGCAATGTGATTTTCAGACGGCATGTCAAAGGTTGAGGAAACCACCTCTCCCTTAATAGAGCGCTCCATGTCGGTGACCTCTTCAGGGCGCTCATCCACCAGAAGGCACATGAGGTATACCCCCGGGTCATTGGCGCTGATGGCCGCGGCGATGTCCTTGAGAATGGTGGTCTTGCCCGCCTTGGGTGGCGAAACGATGAGCCCACGTTGGCCCTTGCCAATGGGCGCTACCAGATCAATGGTGCGCGCGGTGATGGCGTTTGAGCTGTGCTCCATCAGCAGGCGCTCGTCGGGATACACAGGGGTGAGGTCGGCAAACTTGAGACGATGCTGCAACTCCTCCAAAGGAGCGCCGTTGACGCTGTCAATGCGCTGCAGGGCGGCAAACTTTTCGTTTTCGCGCGAGGGGCGCACCTGGCCGGTAATCCAGTCTCCCTTGCGGAGGCCGTTTCTGCGGATGGTACTCATGCCCACGTAGACGTCGGTTTCGCCGGGAAGGTAACCACTCGTGCGCAAAAAGCCGTAGCCCTCGGGCAGCAGATCGAGCAAGCCGGCGCATTCAATAAAGCCCTCGGCCTTCATGCTTGCCGCAAGCACTGCCTCAATGAGGTCACCGCGCTTGCGCATGTCAAGGCCGGCCATGTCAATCTCAAGCTCTATGGCTTTGGCACGGAGCTCGCTTGCCTTGAGCTCTTCCAGGTCTTCGCGGGTTGTTTGCGGAACAATCTCGCGGTTTTTGCGGTTTTGCTTGCGCTCTTTTGACGAGCCCTTGCCGGAGGGCTGTCCATTGCCCTGCGCACCTGGCGAGGAGGACTGTCCGTTATGCCCGCTGTCGCGCACGTTGTCACGCACCGTGTCGCGCGTGCTCACACGCGTAGTGCGACGCCTGCGCGGCGCCTCCTCTTCTGCGGCAAATTCCGGAGCAGCCTCCACTGCTATCGGCTCCCGAGCTTTTTTTCTGGGCTTGGCAGGCGCTTCTGTTGCAGCGCTCGCCTCGGATTCCTCGGGCTGCGGCTTTTCCCTGGTGCCCCGGCGCGGCTTGCGCGTGGGTGCGGGGCGAGCCTGCACGGGTTCTACGGCGTCCATCATCAATGTTGTGTCGAGTGTTTCGGTCATGCTTGTTTCACTTTCTCCCAATCTGCTGCAAAGGCAGCTAGACCATTAGTTGTTAGGGGGTGCTCGGCGCATTTCTTCAGTACGCCAAAGGGAACAGTTGCAATGTCTGCCCCTAGTAATGCTGCCTGGGTTACGTGGTTGGGGTTGCGGATTGAAGCTGCTATCACCTCAATACTCTGACCCTTTGGTCCCACGTCCCTGAAATCGTAATTATGCAACGCCGCCACGATATTGGCAAGTTGCTCAATGCCATCTTCTGCGATGTCGTCAAATCGTCCAACGAATGGACTCACAAAGCGGGCACCGGCGCGGGCAGCCATGATGGCCTGCGGCACGGAGAATACCAGGGTCATGTTCACCTCAATACCCTCATTGGCAAGCGCGCGTGTGGCGGCCAGGCCGCTGAGCGTCATGGGCACCTTAACAGCCACATTATCTGCGAGGGCGGCAAGCGCTCTACCCTGAGCTATCATGCTCTGGGCGTCCGCCGCGTCAACCTCTGCCGACACCGGCCCCGGCACCAATGAGCAGATCTTCTTGATGTGTTGCTCAAAGTCTTGGAGTTTGCCGCCGATTTTGGCGTAGAGGGTGGGGTTGGTTGTTACGCCGGCCACAGCTCCCCAGCTGACAGCCTCAGTGATCTCATCAAGGCTAGCCGTGTCTAAAAAGAACTTCAAAGCTCTATTCCTTTCCGGATTTACCCCTCATATACTATGCCTTTGCTGTTTGTAAAAGATTGGGAACTGGCTGTAATGAGGCTATAAAGGGGGATTGATATAAAGGAACTATAACACACCTGAGAATAAAACAAGTGTGAGATTGTAAGCATA
>WRBR01000060.1 GCA_009784425.1 Coriobacteriia bacterium
GTTTTGACTGGGACGCACTGAGGGCAATCAACCCCGATATCGTGGGGTGGATACTTGTTCCCGGCACCAATATAAACTACCCCATAGTCCAGGGGAGCGATAACGAGCACTACCTCTATCACCTTTTTGATGACTCCTACTCAGGCACGGGTGCCATCTTTGCCGACTATCAGGGCAGCCCCACGCTCGACGGAATAAACAACATCATCTACGGCCACAACATGCTCGACGGCTCGATGTTCTCGGACATATACCTCTATAACAACCAAGACTACTTCAACCGCCACTCGGCGGTCTATCTCTACACCCCGGCTCTCAACATGGAGCTCACCGCCATTGCCCTCATCAATATTTCGGAAAATGCCCCGCTCAGGCAATTTGAATTCAGCGGGGAAGATGAGTTCAATGCGTTTGTCAGCGATATCATAGTTTCGCCCATTTCTGTAGTGCCTAATCTGTATGCCACCATCGTGGAGGCAGACGCACTGTATTCGCTCGTGACCTGCGAGACCTTTGACTTTAGCCGGCGCGTAGTACTTTGTTGTATACCTGTCAGGAGCGTGGTACCTAGTGCTTAGCAGTTATGACGAGCCGGAAAGGCTTGACAAGCAAGACAAACCGGAAGAGGCTTGCGGAATCATTGGAATCTATGCCCCTGACGAAGACGTAAGCAGGCTCACCTACTTTGGACTTCACGCCTTGCAGCACCGGGGACAAGAAAGTGCCGGCATTGCCGTGGGGGATGGCAGTTCGGTTTTGGCTATCAAGGAAATGGGTCTGGTAACCCAGGTCTTTGATGAAAACGCCCTCTCTGCCCTCACCGGTATGGTGGCCATCGGCCACACTCGCTACTCAACCTCCGAAGTGTATGCTAACTGGGATGCTGCCCAACCGCACCTTTCCACTATCTCTGATGAGCTTATCGCCCTTGCCCATAACGGCACCCTGGGCAACTCGCTCGCCTTGCGCAGGCGCCTGGTTGAGCTGGGCGTGACCTTTCGTTCCAGCGCTGATTCCGAGGTTGCGGCCAAGCTCATTGGCTACTTTACCCAGGAGTCACATCATATGCGCGAGGGTATCCGTCGCACGATGGAGCTCATCGAAGGCGCGTATGCTATGGTGCTCATCACGCAGGATGCCTTGTACGCATTCCGCGATCCGTTTGGGATTCGCCCCCTGGTTATCGGCCGCCTGCCCCACGAGCACGGCTGGGTGGTGGCTTCGGAAACCTGCGGCCTCGACATCGTAGGTGCCGAGTATTACCGCGACGTGGAACCGGGCGAGGTCATCCGCATCAAAGGCACGGGAGACGACGGCCTGGTGATAGAGCAGGCAGTGCCCGCGCAAAAGCACGCCCTCTGCATCTTTGAGTATGTCTATTTTGCTAGACCAGATAGCATAATAGACGGCATGGGTGTGTACCAGGCCCGTGAAAACATGGGAAGACGCCTGGCCCTTGAGGCCCCCGTTGAGGCAGACACCGTCATCGGTGTGCCGGACAGCGGTGTTCCCTCGGCCATCGGCTACGCCGCAGAAAGCGGCATTCCCTACAGCGAAGGCATCGTCAAAAACCGCTACATTGGCCGCACCTTTATCCAACCCACCCAAAAGCTCAGGCAGCGAGGCATCCGCCTCAAGCTCAACCCGCTCTCCTCCAGCATTGCGGGCAAGCGCTTGGTGGTGGTGGATGACTCCATAGTGAGAGGCAACACCTCCCAACAGCTGGTGGCCATGCTACGCGAGGCGGGCGCAAGCGAAATTCACGTGCGCATAGTTTCACCGCCGGTTACCTGGCCCTGCTTCTACGGCATAGACACTAACGCCCAAGAAGAGCTCATCTCTGCTACCAAGAGCGTTGAAGAGATTGCCGAGTTTCTAGGTGCTGACTCTTTGGCCTATATCTCGCATGACGGACTGGTGGAGTGCATCCAGGGCAATCATTCCGGCTATTGCACCGCTTGCTTTACCGGCGTGTACCCCATCCGCATCACCGAAAAACAACAATGGGCCAGCTTCTGCGAATCTATGGAGCCACAATGGTGGCCCCAAGAATCCCAAGGAATGAACTCACTGTTTTAGTGACTCTCGGTCTAAATTGTGAAGATGTTGTGGAGTTTCTCACACTCTTCCTTTAGCGCAGTATCCTTATCTCAGAGACTTTTTAGTTGCCGGCGAGAGCAACCTAGAAGCACAAGGCTTCTAGGTTGGTTGAGCCGGCTGTAGTTCATAAGAAGGTCGCCATGACTGTGTGGGGAACAGAGCAGAAGAAAAGCCAGTGGGGGGGCATGATTGCCGCTACTGTTTTTATTGCTCTGGGGCTGCTGATTCTGGGGATTATTGCAGAGTCCGCACCCCAAGCCGTGGCTTCTGAAGACTCGCCGCCAGAGATTTCTCTTTATAGTGAAACCAGCGAGGGTGAAGGGCCGGATAACCCCGGTTTTGAGGTCTACAGCCTAACCGGCCAGGACAACGCCGAGGCACAAACCAACCAGTCAAACAACCAAGGCTCAACAATAATTCCCGAATTTGACATCCCGCTCATCAACTCCGGACAGGCCACCCCGCTATCCGGCAACGGCGGCAGCTATGTCAACACAGGGCTCATCATGCTCTGCATCCTTATCATGGGCGTCATGCTCCTTTTATTGCTGGTTCGCAGAACCACTGACTATCGGGTTATTGCCGTGCGCACCATAGCCGTGACCTTTGGCCTGGTGACGGTTGTTGTCTGGTCGCTTTTTGACTGGGTTCAAGTGCCTACGGTGCTCATTAACAGCACCACTACCTTGTTGGCAACCCTGTTTGTTGTCTTTGTGATAATGACGATAACCTCGTATGCCTATGAGTCCAAGCTCAATAAAAAAAGCGCCAAACGGCGCAAAAAAGGATGAGATAAAAGAACGATTCCTTACACCTCAGACAGTAACATTTCCATAAGCAGATGCCCCGGGTCTACCACCAGGCCTGTGCTGGCGGCCTCGGCCTCGGTCATGCGTATGCCTGCGTTGGGGGCAACGCCGGGTCCGCTGAGCACAAAGGGAACCAAATCACGGGTATGCCGTTTTTTAAGCACCGGTGTGGGGTGGTCGGGCATCACCAGGATGCGGAGCGGCTTGCTCTCTGCGTAATGCCGCAGGCGAGAGAGAATCTCTCGGTCTATAGCCTCAATGGCCTCCACTTTTCCGGGAGCGTTGCTGTCGTGCCCTTCGGCATCGGGGGCCTCCACGTGGCAGAAGACCACATCCTTCTCGGCCAGCATTACAAGCGCTCCTTCGCCTTGCGCGGCATAATCATTGTCTGGCCCGTCGGTGACCCCCTCAAAGTGAAAATTGGTAATGTCAGCCAAAAACGCAATGCCGTTCAGCAGGTCAACGCCGCTCATGATGCCCGCCTGCTTGCCATATACAGAAGAGAAGGGCGGCATGTTCTCGGGGCGCTGGCCGGGCCAAAATAAAAACACGTCGGTTGCCACCAGCTTGCCCTCGCCCCGGCGACGGGCGTTGGTGGGGCTGGCTGCCAGAATCTCACGTGCGCGGCGCTCGTATTCAACCAGCAGGGCAGCCTCGGGCCCTGTGGTGGGATGATCCGCCACGTATTGGTCGGTCATATCGTGAGCAGCAGGCATCCGGGTGCTCATCAGACCCGGGCGGCCCTTTACCACAAGGATTCCTCTAAAGCCGGTTCCGGCATGCAGGGTGAACATCTCGTCATCGAGCGCCTCAGCTAACTCATTAATCAGGGCGCTTCCATCGGCAACTGAAATGTTGTCGGTGGAGTAGCTCTGCATTATCCCCTCGGGGTTCACATGGGTGAGGTTAAGCCTGAGCGCCACCTCGTCGTCAGCCAGTCTAATGCCCAAAGCTGCGCCCTCCAAGGCACCGCGCCCAACGGGAAACAGCCTGGGATCATAGCCACAAATCGAGGTGCAGGCTACGTTTGAAGACGGCTCCAAATCGTCAGGAACGGTTTTAGCCAGACCCACGAGACCCTCAGCCGCTAAGGCATCAAGATGAGGAGTGCAGGCAGTCTCCAAGCTGGTTTTGTTACCAAACTCAGGCACGGGCTCACCCGACGCACCGTCAGTTATCACAATGCAGTATTTCATGTCAGGGCTATCGGCACCCATAGTCTCTCCATTGACTTTATCCATCAAAGCAAATTATACGACACTGTGATAATTAACGGCTGTGAGCAACAGCCAAATATGATAACTTTGTCTACGCAACAGATAAAGCATATTTTGGTGGTGGAGGGGATGGCTCCTGAGCAACTTGAGCCTTGACCCGCGAGGAGGCAAAATGAAAAAGCTCAGCAAGCTCAAAACGCAAACGAGGATCATGATATATACCGGCAAGAATGCGGACGAGGCTACCTTTGGCAAAGGCGTTGCCACGCTGCTTCGCGGGATAGAAGAAACCGGCTCGCTCAACGCAGCGGCAAAGCGCATCAAGATGGCGTACTCCAAGGCATGGAGCATCGTAAAGAAAACCGAGGCCGGCTTTGGCTTTCAACTAATCAACCGCGACGGCGCCCGCGGCTCAACCCTCACCAAAGAGGGCGTTAAACTGCTGGCCGCCTACGAGGACGCCGAGACAAAAGGCGCCGAGTACATAGCCAAGATCTTCGCCAAAAACTTAGAGAGTTAAGAGTTAAGAGTTAAGAGAGAAGAGAGAAGAGAGAAGAGAGAAGAGTTGCCCCCTGTCGTTCTGCGGGTTTGGAGTGGCCCAAATGTTGCAGGACCTCCTGTGGACATGAATTAATCTAGCAACACTTTTCTCAACAAACTCGTATGAGGACAAAGCCAAGAATTGAGAGAGTATGCAACAAAACAGATACATAAACACCTACATTGATACGCGCGGAGCAGCAGAAGGGCGTGTCACTTTTACCGAGGCTATCATCAAGGGAATGGTTCCCGGCGGCGGCCTCTTTGTGCCCAAGGTCTTGCCGCGCTTTACTCTTGAGGAGCTACAAGAGCTTTTGCCGCTGTCGTACGCCCAAAAAGCAGCGCACATCTTCAAGGCCTTTGGCGTGGATTTACCAGAGCAGGTAATCGATGCCTGCATGGAAGATGCCTACGGCCCTGCAACCGCCAACTTTGACACGCCGGAGGTTGCCCCCGTCAAGCGCCTTGACAGCAACACCTACGTTTTGGAGCTTTTCCGCGGGCCAACGCTGGCCTTCAAAGACCTGGCTTTGCAGTGTATGCCTCGCATGTTCTCCGCATCCGTTGACGCGCTCCGCGCCCAGGATGCCCCTGAGACCAAAGAGGACTTTCTCATCTTGGTAGCCACCTCAGGAGACACCGGCAAGGCAGCCCTTGAGGGTTTTAAAGATCGTGACTACACAAGCATCATCGTGTACTACCCCTTTGGCGGCGTCAGTGACCTGCAGCAGGCGCAGATGCTCACCTCTGAGGGCAACAATGTGGCAGCCTACGGTTTGCGCGGCAACTTTGACGACTGCCAAACCGTGGTTAAGCAGGTCTTTAGCAACGAGGCTTTTGCCCAGGAGCTTGCCACCAAACACAAGCTCCGCTTCTCCAGCGCCAACTCCATCAACTGGGGCAGACTTTTGCCGCAGGTGGTCTATTACGTTAATGCCTACACGCAGATGATCGCCTCCGGCGTGGTGCTGCCGGGTGAGCCCATAGACGTGTGCGTACCAACCGGCAACTTTGGCAATATCCTCGCCGCCTATTACGCCGCCGAGATAGGCACGCCAATCGAGAGGTTGCTCTGCGCCTCCAATACCAATCGCGTGCTCACCGACTTCATCAACACGGGCACCTACGACATCTCCGAGAGAGACTTTGTTGCCACGCCCTCGCCCTCTATGGACATCTTGGTGTCCAACAACCTTGAGCGCCAGCTCTTTGAACTGGGCGGACGCAACGCCCAGCAGATCAAGGAGTGGATGCGCCTGCTCAAAGAAGAAAAGCGCTTTACCGTGGACAAGCAGACCTTTGCCGCCCTGCGCGAGCGCTTTAGCGCCGACTGGGTGAGCGTTGAAGAGTCGCTTGCCACCATCCGCCGGGTGTACGATGCGCACGACTATCTGTTGGATCCCCACACTGCTGTGGGCTACCAGGTGGCCGAGCGGCTCCGCGGCACCAACCCCGTGCTCATTGCCGCCACTGCGCACTGGTGCAAATTCAGCGCCGACGTATACCGCGGGCTGGCTGGCATTGCGCCAGGCGACAACCTGCCCGGCAACCTGGCAGACCTCAACGGCTTTGCGCTCAATCGCTACATTGCAGACAACTACCAACACGCGGGCGCGGTGCCCAAGCGCATGGCCGGGCTCGAGGACAAAGAGCAGCGCTTTGACGAGGTCTACAACGCAGACTTTGCCTCAGTTAAAAAGAGCATTGAGGAGTTTTTGCAATGATGTCATCAGACAGTGAGACAGGCCTGAGGCCGGTTTTTCTGACTGCTCCAAAACGTCACACTGGGCTTAACCCGCAATCTGAGTCATCGGCCAGACTTACTCTCTTATGGAGGTAATGCCATGAAGACCTATCACGAGATGTCATCTAAAGAGCTCGCCCAAGAGCTGAGCGCACAGCAGGAGCGTTTTGCTGCCTACAAGCAGCGCGGTCTCAAGCTCAATATGGCCAGAGGCAAGCCCTCTCCGGAGCAACTGGACCTCTCGCTGCCCCTGCTTGACCTGATACCTTCGGAGGGTTCTTCTGAGGTGCTGCAGGTTGGCACTGCAGACGACCTGCGCAACTACGGAAACCTGACCGGCTTGCCCGAGGCGCGGGAGCTAATGGGCGCCCTCATGGACGTGCCGGCAGCCAACGTGCTGATTGGGGGAAACTCCTCACTCAATCTGATGTACAACATGGTGAGCATGGCCATGACCCACGGCGTGCTGGGCTCTACGCCCTGGGCGCAGCTGGACAAACCGCCGGTGTTCTTGTGCCCGGTTCCGGGTTATGACAGGCACTTCTCCGTGACCGAGCACTTTGGCATCAGGATGGTCTTGGTGCCCATGACCGAGACCGGTCCCAACATGGACATGGTTGAGGAGCTGGTGAATAGCGATCCGCTCATCAAGGGCATTTGGTGCGTGCCGCGCTTCTCCAACCCAACGGGCTGCGTGTACAGCGACGAGACGGTTTTGCGCTTTGCGAGCCTTACTCCTGCTGCCGAGGACTTTCGCATCTATTGGGACAACGCCTATGCGGTGCATGATCTGGGACAGGCTCCTCCACCCCAGCAACTCCTTAACCTCAAAGACGCCTGCGAAAAGGCCTCTAATAGCAACATCTGGTATCAGTTCAGTTCTACGTCCAAGATTACCTTTGCAGGAAGCGGCTTGGCTGCCCTGTCCAGCTCCGAAGAAAACCTGGGGAGCATCACCAAAGCCCTGAGCTTTCAGACCATTGGCCCGGACAAGATCAACCAAAAACGCCACACCCTCTTTTTACCCAACCTCCAAGCGGTGCACAAACACATGGCCAAACACGCAGCCCTCCTCGCCTCCAAGTTCGACATCGTTGGGAGAGTGCTGGCACGTGGGCTTGCAGGCACGGGCATTGGCGAGTGGACCATTCCCCAAGGCGGCTACTTCATCTCCTTTGAGGGTCCACCAAACACTGCTCAGAGAACCATTGAGCTGGCTGCCGAGACTGGCGTTGTGCTCACCCCTGCCGGCGCCACCTACCCCTACGGCAAGGATCCGCTTGACTCCAACATCCGCATAGCACCAAGCTACCCCGGCCTTGAAGAGCTCGAGCTAGCCTGCGAGGTACTCGTAACCTGCGTGCGAATCGCCACCTTGGAGCAACTGAGCTAAAACCTGACAAGTGGCATCCCCTGTCAGGCTACATTGACACACTTGAAGGAGTTCCTGCCGCGTTTGCACGCAAAAAGACGATTTTTGGGCACAAAACAGCCAACTTAAGGCAAAAACTGTCCAAAAATCATCTTTTTGCGTGCAAACGCGGCAGGAACTCCCCTGTTTGTGCCACGAGCATCTCGCTCCACTCCATGCCCTAGCCGCGCACTAGTCTAGATAATCGTCCAGGTATCTTCTCACGTCACTCCAAGCAACGCTTTTGAGCTCTTCAGCGAGCTTATCTTTGTCAAGAGGGCTGTACTTTTCCATCTTTTCAAGAGAGTAGCCGTCTTTTATCACCAAAATGGCAGCAAAGCCGGGGCGCAGGGCATGCTCGGGGCAGCCGTAGATGCATCTGAGGCAGAGCACGCAAGAAGGACCAAAATGCGGAGCGCACGCCCCTTCACGCAGGGAGATGTTCTTTTGAGGGCAGGCGTCCACGCACCAGCCGCAGGAGTTGCAGGCAGCGCTTGACTTAATACGCTCGCCAAAGCGCCTGAGGCCAAGAGGGCCCTTTTCAAAACCGGACATCCGCGCAAAGAGGCGATCAGCACGCGGCGCAGGGATGCGCTGCTGCACCCCGGACGCCAGGTTGCTGGCAATCTCGCCACATTTAGTCAGCGCCTTGCTGGCTGTATCGTCTGGGTGAGAAGACAAAGTCCTGCCAGCAGCCTGCAACACCTTGATAAGCCCAAGCGAGGCATTTTTACCTGTGGGGATAATCGTGTTGCTCGGCATGATGAGCATGTCTTCGTAATCTACCTTGTAACCCTTTTGCTCAAGCCTCTTGCTGACCATATGTCGACACGCCCTGTTGGGGAAGATCTCACCGCCACCGCTCACGGGAATCACTGCCACGCGCTTGCCCTTGCCCTCAGGCAGCCGCTCCAAAAACTTGTAAATGGGCACCGGGGCATCAAACACAAAAACAGGGTACATAATAACGAGGAGGTCAACGTCAAGCAAAGGCTCAGAGGCGTTGACCGCGCGCAGCTCATGCAGGCTCACAGTAACCGATAAACACTCCAAGGATTGCTTAACAGCGCAAGCAGCACGAGTGGTGCCCCCCGTTCCAGAAAAGAACACTATCGACGCAGTTCTCAACATGCTTCTAATATAACGCAAAATGACAGTAGACAGGGTAAGCGCTAACCGCTAGAATAGCTTTTCGCTGCCGCGAGAGAATTGTTGCGCGTAGCAGCGGACACCTCGCGGGGTGTTAGCTCAGTTTGGTTAGAGCGCTGGCCTGTCAAGCCAGAGGTCGCGGGTTCGAGTCCCGTACATCCCGCCAGCAGGCCCCTGCAGACTTGAAGTCTTCAGGGGCCTGCTCAATAATCAACTAAGAGCAATTAATCAGCGTTTATAGTGGGAGAGGCCTAAGGAGTAGCGTATGAACGTAGAGATCTTGAACTTTATAGGTATCGTGGTTGGGCTGGGCACCTTTGTCATCATCGGTGTTTTCCACCCGATAGTCACCAAGACTGAGTATTACGCCGGCAAAAAGATGTGGCCGCTGTTCCTTATTGGCGGCATTGTCTTTTGCGCTGCTTCACTTTTTGTTGCCAACCCCATTGGTTCAGCCTTGCTGGCAGTGCTCGGGTTCACCTCGTTTTGGAGCATCAAGGAGCTCTATGAGCAAGAAGAGCGCGTCAAGAAAGGCTGGTTTCCGGCAAATCCCAAGCGTGTGCCCAGCGCGTCAGCTGATGATGAGCAATAAGCGAGCATCCAGCGCGTCAGCTGATGATGAGCAATAAGTCACTGGGATTGTGCGAGACTAGCAAAGGGAGCGCTATTTCAACTTCCTCGGCCCATCTTCAAGGCTGAAAACCGCAACCTTGAAACCTCACTATTTGCGGACACATTTTGTGACCGCAAATCCACAGAGAGTTTCTACAGCCTTTCATCCAGCCAGTTCATGATGTCGCTGTAGACGCGATCCTTTTCCGTTTCGTTGAGCACCTCGTGGCGCATGCCTTCGTAGAGGATGAGTGTTACGTCGGTGTGTCCGGTGTCTCTGAAGAGTTGCTCGGCTCGTTTGACGCCGGCTCCCTTTTCGCCCACAGGGTCCTCGGTTCCGGCGATAAAAAGCAGGGGTAGCTCAGCCGGCACGGCAGCAACAACCGCGCGTTTTACCATAGTACCCGTGAGGTCGGTGAGCGCAACCGTGCCGGAGGCATCCATCATAAAGCCGCAGTCAGGAGAGGCGATGTACTCATCAACAACGGCCTCGTCGGTGGAGAGCCAGTCAAGCGGGGTGCGCGCGCCCTCAATCTGCTTGGAGTAGGCGCCAACGGAGAGGTTGTGAAGAAAGGGACTGCGATACTCGTTGCCCCTGAACGTACTCAGAAGGCGTGCAAGAAGCGAACCGCCGCTTGAAAGCAGGGGAGAGAGTTGCCCGGTGCCGCTTATGATTGCTGCTTTGACATCGTCTCCATACTGGGCGAGGTAGAGACGCAACACAAAGCTGCCCATTGAGTGACCGAGCATGACACTGGGAGGAGCGCTGGAGAAACGCTCCAGCATCATCTTGTGCAGTTGATGGGCATCCTCGACGAGTACCGTCTTGCCGTTCTTGGGCATATGGCCCCACTGCTCGGGGCTGGCAACGCTTTTGCCGTGCCCTACGTCATCGTGCCCAAACACAATGAAGCCCTGCTGCGTGCAGTATTCGGCAAAACCGCGATAACGCGCAATGTGCTCGGCCATGCCGTGGAATATCTGGAGCATACAGCGCGCGTTTTTGCCGGAACTCACCAGGTCATCCGGCTCCCACAGCAGTGCCCTTATCTCAGAAGTGCCGTCAGAAGAAGGAAAATACAGCTCAGTTTCTCGCATGTTCACTCCAATCTGTTGGGTGAGTCATAGGGACGGGGAAAGTGAGTCACTTACCCTGTCCCCATGACGCACACTAACCCATTAAGACTTGGGACAGTTCAGAAATATCAGAGATGAAGACCTCTGCTCCAGCCTCCAACAAAATCTCTTTTGAAAACATGCCCCAGAGGGCTCCTATTGCCAGCATGTTGGCCGACCTTGCGGCGAGCATGTCATAGGGGCTGTCACCCACGTAAACGCAGTCCTCTGCGGCGCGCCCCATCAGTTTTGCGGCATCAAGTAGCGGTCCGGGATTGGGTTTGTGTTCGGCGGTGTCGTCAGAACCAAGCACAAACTCAAAAAAGTCTGCCAGCCCCATCTGCTCTAAACCGTGAACAGCAGGAGCGTTGCGTTTTGAGGTAACCACTGCCATGCGATAACCCTCTGCCTTAAGCGCGGTGAGAGCAGCTGCCATGCCGCTGAAACCCTTGAGCATTGCATCTTGGACTTTCAGGTTCTCCTCGCGATACGCCTCAAGAAGCTCCTCGCTTTTTTCGGGCGAAAAGTGCTCCATTTGATCTTGCAGCGGTATACCTACCATAGAAAGCAGCTCGTCGTCTGAGATGAGAGCATCAGCGCCGAGAACGGCAACATAAGCGTGTTTCATTGAATGAAGAATCAAATCTCGGGTATCCAAGATGGTGCCGTCCAGGTCAAAAAGTATCGCTTTCAATAGGTGCCCCACTTCAGTTACGATTACGTTTGTCTTGGGTAATTGTACCGTTTCTGGTTTGGTACAGGAGGGACGGGGCTTGGTTTGGTACAGGAGGGACGGGGTTGGTGTACCAGATTGGAACAGGGGGACGGGGTTAGTGTTCCAATTTGACCTTGGTCA
>WRBR01000061.1 GCA_009784425.1 Coriobacteriia bacterium
CGGCTATATGTTTTTAAAAGAGCACTGGGGCAAAGGTTTTGCGAATGAAGCAGTTACAGCAATGATTGAATATGCTCAAAATGTATTAAACCTAAAGCGCTTGTATGCCGGTATTGAAGATAAAAATGAGATGTCAATAAAACTGATTGAAAAACTGGGCTTTGAATTGATAGCAGTTTTGCCTGAATCGAATTTTTACGGCAGAATTGCAAACGTGGCATACTATTCACGCACATTATAAGCAAACTGGCAGGCATACTATAAATTTGACGTACTTCGTAATATTGTGGATTAACTAACCAGTAGACCCACAGAAGTAAACAAACAGAATATTAAGCAGAGCCTCTGGCAATGCACTTGTACTCAAGCTCTGATTTTGACTTCTGCAATCCCTGTAACCATACTGTTTTCAAGAGCCGACTTTTCTACATAACGGACGAAGCCTGACAAGGGGACGCGGGAAACGGTCGAGGCCACTATGAGACTGAGGGCGATGGCCTGTAAATGAAGGAGGCGTCACAACATGAATCCGATAGCGCTTGGTTTATACCACCACTACAAGGGCAGGCAATACGAAGTGATTGGATTTGCCAAACACAGCGAAACGCTTGAGGATATGGTGGTCTACAAGGCCCTCTACGGCGAGGGCGGCACGTGGGTTCGCCCGCTCTCTATGTGGGATAACCCCATTGAAGTTGACGGCAAAACCGTAGCTCGCTTTGAGTATGTTGGCGAAGCCAGCGGGCAACTCGAGTTGGCAGAAGGTGTCAAAGTTATACAGCCCCTTTGACACCTTTTGACACTGCTCTGGCAGGGTTCAAATGCCTACAACAGTTTGCGTCTATATACTCTCATAGCAATAAGCCATGCTACGGTCATAGTGCCAAGGCACCACGCAAAGGTTATCCACAGGTCATTTCCAATCGACTCGCTATAAAATAGGGATCGGATTGCTTCAACCATAGGCGTCATGGGCTGGTTCTCGGCAAAGAACCTGAGTGCGCTTGGCATCGTTTCCGTTGGCGCAAAAGCTGAGCTGAGCATTGGGAGGAAGATCAGCGGAAACGCGAAGAAGAAGGCCCCGTCACTCGTTTTTGCTACAAGTCCCGGGATGATCGCAACCCACGTTAGCGCAAAGGTGAGGGCGATAAGGATTCCCGCTATTACCAGCCATTCGTAGAACGTGGCTTCAGTTCTAAACCCTATGATGTAAGCAACTGCAAAGACTGCCACCAGAGTGAATATGCTTGATACCACTGAAGAGAGAACTTGCGCCCAGAGAGCCGAAGAGCGGCTCATCGGCATGGAGTTGAATCGGCTGAAAATTCCCTTTTCTCTGTCGCCAAACATCCTCACCGCTGTATAAGCCGTATTGTAGGCAATCGTCATGAGGAGTATCCCAGGCAATTGAAACGTGACGTAATTCACCTCTAAGGGCAAGCTTGCTTTGATAGCACCACCGAATACATAGACGAAGAGCAGCATGAGGCATATTGGCTGAACCATTGCAGTTACGATGGTTTCTGGGCTCCGAATGATATGCTTCATCAAGCGCATGAAAAGGACTAATGTGTTCTTCATTGCGATTTCCCCTGTTCTGATCCAATGATTGCGAGAAAGATCTCTTCTAAGGTGGGCTGCTTTGCGATGTATTCCATCTTTTTGGGTGGAAACAGTTTTTTGAGCTCATCAAGTGTTCCTTTGGCAATGATCTTCCCGCCGTGTAGGATCGCGATTCTGCTTGCTAGCTGCTCTGCCTCTTCGAGGTATTGAGTGGTCAGGAGGATCGTCGTGCCACCCAGGCTCAGCTCGCTGACTTTTTTCCAAACCTCTATGCGCGCTTCGGGATCAAGCCCAGTTGTGGGCTCATCGAGGAAGATCACCTCAGGATCTCCTATGAGGCTCATGGCGATATCAAGCCTGCGTGTCATGCCACCGGAATAGACAGCCGCCCGCTTGTTTGCCAATTCGCTCAAGCCAAAACGCTCAAGCAGATCTTCTGCCACTGCGCCAGCATTTTTGACACCACGCAGTTTTGCAATGAGCATCAAGTTCTCGCGCCCCGTGAGAACACTGTCCACTGCAGCAAACTGCCCCGTCAAACTGATGGATTGTCGCACTTTTCCTGGTTGGCGCAACACGTCATAGTTGCAAATGCTTGCGCTTCCTCTATCAGGCTTCATGAGTGTAGCGAGGATATTGACCATAGTTGTCTTGCCCGCTCCGTTTGATCCAAGCAGCGCAAAAATCTCCCCTCGCTGGATTTCCAGATCAACACCTTTCAAAACGTCATTGTCCTTAAACGACTTATACAGACCACTGATTTGAATAACCATAACGCGCACTCCTGTTGTCCTTATGAGAGCGTCTCTGCTCTTCTGGTTCATCACCAAGCCAACTTATCTACCTTCACAACGGGCGTTTCTCTGAGAACAAAACGTACCGCTCTCTATCAGCTTACGGTTGCGGCCAGGCAGAATCGAGCTACTCTGGTTGGAGTTTGAAGAAACTTTTGGTTGCGGAAGGAGTTTTACCAGACGTACCAGTATGTTATGAGCAAATAATCTATAAATCCTTTCGCTATTCACACTCGAACCATGCTTTCACTTTCGCTATTAAATGATGGGCACAAAGATTTCAAGGGGGAGACAGGGGGACGGTTCTTCTGTCTCAGAGACAGAAGAACCGTCCCCCTGTCTCAGAGACAGAAGAACCGTCCCCCTGTCTCAGAGACAGAAGAACCGTCCCCCTGTCAGGTTCTGTAGAGACCCTTTTCCTGAGCCTCAAGCCTCACTTACCCAGTTGCCGCCATGCTCTGACACAAATCCGAGAGTTCCTGCCGCGTTTGCACGCAAAAGTACGATTTTCAGCCTATTATTAGTGGAAAATGGGTGTTCAAAGGTCAAAAATCGTACTTTTGCGTGCAAACGCGGCAGGAACTCTCGGATTTGTGTCACTGAGCGCTGCCACCACCTAATCGCCGGAAGCTTCTTGTGCTTCCGGCGATGCGTCTACTTTGAGCTCATGATTTCTCTGAGCTCTCCCAGGAGGTTTCCGCCACTTACTGAGATGGTTCCCACCTTGTCGCAGATCCTTTCCAGGTATTCAAGTTCCTTGAGCTTGTACAGCGTGGTGTTCTCCTCCATGAGTCGTGCCGTGTTGAGCAGACTTCTGGTTGAGGCAACCTCTTCACGACGGGAGATGACATTGGCCTGAGCGTTCTTCTCGGCCACCAAAACGGTGTTCATGATGTCACGGATTTCTCCGGGCAAGATGATGTCCTTGAGGCCTGCGTCGGAAAACTCAACGAACAGGGCGTTTTGCTTTGCCTGGAGCTGCTTCAAGACAAAGGCCGCAATGGAATCCTTTTGCTCAAGCAACTCGTCAAAACGAAAGCGGCCGATATACTCGCGCAGCGCGAGCTGGGTTGTTGCGTAGACCTGGCTCTTGTAGTCATTGATCTCGCTGATGACCTTGAGTGCGTCAACCACCCGATAGGTGCAGACAAAGTTAATACGGAGAGAAACCTTGTCGGCAGTGAGAATCTCCTGCCCCGCGATGTCCAGTTGCTGAGCACGCAGGTCAACCCTGAGAACAGAGATCTTCTGCAGGTTGAGCCAGAAGTTATAGACACCGCTCTTGAGCATGCGCACAAACTGTCCATCCACGTACAGCAAGCCTGCTTCGCCTTCTGCCACCTCGTAGCTGCGATACAGGTGGCGGGGTACTGCCATCAGCTGCTCGGCAGTTAGTCCGCCAAGCTCCGCTTCCGTGGTGTTGATGAGCTTGAAGCTCTGCTCACGAAAGCAGTTCCAGTAGCAGTAGGTGCCAGGGTACAAGTCGTCGACGATACGACCGTCCTCAGTACGCAGGGCGATGTGGCCGTCAGGCACGTCAATGCGGGTGACGCTCCGCGCAAACGCCTCGTCTCGCAAAAGAACGGCGATGTCTACGTTGGGGAGCGCAACAGGATGTGCAACATTTACCTTTACGCAGCTCTCGCCAAACCTCGTTGCCACTCTGTGCTTGCCGGGCAAGAGCAGCTTACGATACGTTCCGTTCTTGAAGAGAAATCCTCTCTCGTTTTCATTGATTACTGTTTTCATTTTTACCTCTATTCTCTCGTTTTTGCCCCTGAACTCCCTGTAAGAGAGAGGGGCAGGTGTTTGATATTGCTTGTTGGTTTCCACCAAAAATGTCCACGTCTGTTTTGCGGGACCAAGGTTGAGCTCAACAAAAACTCCTCGGTGTGTGTTTCCCAAGTTGTGCAGAAACACTGTGGAAGAGGTCTGGTTAAGCGGTATCCCCTTTGTCGCAGGCAAACCATACGCTGCAAAGCGTTGCTTATTGGTTGGGCGTGTGCCTAAGCCTCAAAGCAACAGCTGTGCGGGACATTTTCAGTTTCGACCGTGTGGTGATAAGGCTTTGCTGGCCTTTTCAGGAGGGATACCGCAACAGTTATGTACTGCTGGCATCACGACATACTCTACCATTGAGCTAACCCATGACGGGTGAAGGATTCGAACCTTCAACTGTGTCGAAAGGTCTGTTTTTCAGACAGAGTGACGGGCAGACATCCCGGCATACCGCAGGATAGAATCCTCGGCACCGCAAGGGCCTCCTAACCCTTTGCATAGGGAAGTAAACCTAAAGTGAAGGGTACTACTCATAAGTTGTTTACCGGATTTGTGGTTGGTGCCGGCGAGCTGAGCAGTTTGAGCTGCTCTGCCGGTTGTCCAAACAGGTTTTGCGAAGCGTCGATACCAGTGTATCGGCACGCTTTAAAAAGGAACGACTCGTCATATGCTTATGACCGCCGTGTGAAGATGCTGTTGTCAAGGTTCAGTGGTTCTCGTTCGTTTCTACCAACAGGGGCTTTGGCCGTATATGCTCCAAACACCAACCGGAGCCTTGTTGCCTAGAGCCGCTGCTGTTGTCTTCAGTACTTTGAAAACAATTCATGCTCTCACCTTTCTTTTTACTGATGCTCGTACTTGAGCCTGACCAAGATTAACCGGTCTTGAAACAATAATCATTTAAAAAAGTTTGCGAAGTCATATCTTGTGCGTTTTATCCAAGTCTTGGAAAATGGTTTTAGTTTCACTCCTTACCGGAGGCACGCGGCGGGCACAGTTGTTTGGAGGGCAGCAACAACGGCATGGCGGATTTCTCAGAGCTGGTAAAAAGGTTTGATAAGATTAGAGACTATATGCATGACTTTTATGTGTATGGTTTTAAGTCACGCTTGGACTTTACCAAGAAGTCGCCGCGCACTTATGACAA
The DNA here is from genome assembly GCA_009784425.1 of Coriobacteriia bacterium. Taxonomy (GTDB): domain Bacteria; phylum Actinomycetota; class Coriobacteriia; order Coriobacteriales; family UBA8131; genus WQXH01. The sequence continues at coordinate 5,284 of WRBR01000061.1, forward strand.
CGAGCGCCGCCGCATAGAGAGCTATCTGAGCGGTCACATGCAGTGGGATTACAGAAATGGCGCCAAGATATCCTTTGTTTCTCTAGACTGCGCTCAGGTTTTGAACAATCCCCTCTATGCTGCGTGGAAGTCAAAAAGCTTTACTGCAAACGACATAATGCTGCACTTTTTCCTTTTGGATTCACTTTGCGAGAGCCCCTTGACCATAGAGGAGCTCACGCAAGAAGTCTGCACAAGGTGCGAGCTTGTTCTCGACTCCCAAACCATCAGAAATAAATGTGATGAGTATGTGAGGCTGGGCATGCTGGAAAAGAAAAAGCAGGGCAGGGCCTACGTGTACCGTATCTCTACTGAGCCGGCCTTGTTGCCGCAAGAGCTTATAAACGCGGTGAGTTTTTTCCAGGGCGCAGCTCCTTTTGGTGAGATTGGCAGTTTTATCCTCGATAACGAAAAAGCAGCCAATACTGTTTTCTCCTTTAAGCACTACTACCTGGCGCACACGCTTGAAGACGGCATCTTGCTGGAGCTCCTCACGGCCATACGGCAGAGTCGATCGGTGACCTTCAAAAACCAGAGCAGCAAGTCGGAGCAGATATTTGCCTTTGAGGCAATTCCCTTGAAGATATTCGTCAGCGCTACCACCGGAAGGCGCTATGCCTGTATGTACTCGCCAACGAGCAGGCGTTTTTTCAACTATCGCCTCGATGCCATCAAGGCGGTAACCCTGGGCGAGGCTGCAGACTGCGCACCTCAACTGAGAGAGCAGCTGGATAAGAACCTCGATATGGTGTGGGGCGTGAGCTTTGGCGGCAAGGCGCGCTCTGACATCATTCGCATGACGCTGTATATCAATGAGAAGAGCGAGCACTATATCATCGACCGCATAGCGCGTGAAGGGCAGGGGGGCAGTCTTACTCGCCTGAAGAAAAACACCTTTCTCTTTACCAAGGAGGTCTTTGACAGCAACGACATGTCTCCCTGGATTAAGACGTTCACCGGCCGCATCATCGCACTTGAGGGGTCCAACCAGGCAGTAGTCAACCGCTTCTATCGTGACATCTCGGCTCTGGCACAGCTCTATGGCATTCAAGCCGGGGAGGCTGATTCTTAATGGAGCTCTTCTCAGAAGTCTACGGCTGCTATTACACGGTTGTCTCTCGGGTGCTCAATGAGGCGCAGGAGGGCATGAGCCGTAGTGCCATTGAGCAGCTTGTTGATGAGGGCGGGTTCTACGAGAGTGCGTTTTATCTGCTGCCGTCTCTTTTCTCGGGCGAGTGGAATCTTCTCAGGCAAGAAGGTACACAGTATTTTTCAAAGCTCGCACATGAGGCAAAAAGGCCTCTGACCACTCTCGAAAAAGCATGGCTCAAGGCCCTGATTGCCGATGCGCGCATTCAGCTCTTTTTGGACGCTCTGCAAATTGAGGAGCTTGAACGGCTCGTGGGAGATGTTGAGGCTCTCTACCAAAACAGCGACTTTCATTTCTATGACCGTCATCTTGATGGAGACGACTTTGAAAGCCCCAGCTATGCTCTCCATTTTAAGACGGTGCTTAAAGCAACCCAGGAGCAAAAAGCCGTGCAAATTGAATATGAGGGTTCAGACGGTAAGGTAACTGACACTCTCTACTATCCTTATAAGCTCAGTTACTCAAGCAGAGACGATAAGTTTCGCCTTCTCTGCGCTTCTTCGAATAAACGGAAAAACCGCCTTCAGCGGGTAACCCTCAACTTGGCACGGATAAGATCGGTGAGCCTTGCCCGGACCGGTGCAGGTGATGGAGTCGGTACTGGCACCGGTGCTGAGGCCGGTGCTGAGGCCGGCATTGAGGCCGGTACCGTGGTCGGGAGTTCTGCCGCTGTCTTTGCCCGGCTGGAGCAGCTTTTTGCCCAAGCCACCTGTGAAGAGCCGGTGGTCTTTGAGATATCCCGCGAGCGCAATGCCCTGGAACGAGCCATGCTCCAATTTGCCTCATACAAACGCCAAACCGTCTACGACCAAAAGCGAGATATCTACACCTGTAGCATCTGGTACGACTCCGCCGATGAAACCGAACTGCTTATCCGCATCCTCAGCTTTGGCCCCGTGCTACAGGTTGTAGGCCCCCAGCGATTCCTAGAACAACTCAAAACCCGCATAAGCCGCCAACTCACCCTGAATCAGCAATAACCCAATAAGCCACAAATTGGGGCGATGGCCCAAAATAATCGCATCACAGCAGATAGAATAAGAGGCACTTTATTTGGAAACAAGGCTTGAATCTATATCTATTGTGATATAGAATAGCCATATCAAAAATGATATAGGAGAAACGATGTTCCACTTGGAGTTCTACGAAACCGAAGACGGCAAGAGACCAGTGGAAGAGTTCATGATAAGCCTGGAGAACAAGATGCGCAGCAAGGCAATTCGTGAGCTGATGCTACTGAGAGAGAAAGGGAATTCACTGAGAGAGCCATTTTCGAAGGCAATGGGTGATGGCATCTTTGAGCTAAGGGTTCAGCAGGGAAAGAATGACACAAGGATTTTCTATTTCTTCTTTATTGGGGCAAAGGTTGTACTGACGAATGGTTTTATCAAGAAAACTCAAAGGACACCACCAGAAGAACTGCAACGAGCGAAGAGGTATAAAGATGACTACGAGCAGAGACAGAAAAACAGACGATCTAGATAGATTCCTGGACGAGCAGTTGAAGAATCCCAGCTTTGCCGAGGAATGGGAGCGCTCCAAGCCAGAGTACGAAGTCATGAAACTGCTAGTAGAGGCTCGCTCGGAAATGGGTATGAGTCAAAGCGAGCTTGCTCGCCGCACCGGAATCAAACAGCCAAACATCAGTCGCCTGGAGCGAGGAGTTTGCAGCCCAACACTTGACACGCTTGCAGCACTAGCGCATGGACTCGGTAAAAAGCTGCAAGTCAGCTTTATTTGAGCCAGCTATAAAGAATGGCGACAGGGGAACGGTTCTTCTGTCTCAGAGACAGAAGAACCGTCCCCCTGTCTCGAGGGTGTCAAAATGAATCGGCCCCTCTGACAAACGAAAAAACCGCCGAAAGGCGGTTTGAAAGTTGGTCGCGGGGATTGGATTTGAACCAATGACCTTCGGGTTATGAGCCCGTGTTTTCGTGTGCTGCCTAGTTCTGCCTGGTACCGGATAATGTTGCTAAACCGCAGGTAGATAGCTAAATAGTATCGCATGTCATTTTTTGATGTTTGAGCGATTGCCCACTTATTGCCCATCTAGGCTCGAGTTTGCCCACCGATAATGATATGCTAGCACTACTGATAGTAACTCAGAAGGGCAATCATGGCAAGGGCAAAGACCAAGGACACTGAGCCGAAGAAGAATAGAGAGCGTGCCAGCCGCGGTGAGGGTGAGATCATCGAAGTACAGCGTGGACAGGTTTATCGAATCCGCCCCAGACTCGGCAAGGATCCCAAGACAAACAGATACCTCAAGGCTCCCATGCGTACGGTATATGGCAACAAGGCAGAGGCGCGACGCCAGATGGTGATTTACAAGGATGAGCTGCGCGAAGAAGCTATGCATAAAGGGCGCAAGCTTACTGTTGGTGCTTATGCGAGGCAGTTTCAAGATCAGCGGCGTAGCCTGGGCAATCTCTCGCCTTTGACCATTGAGCGAGACGAGATCGAGACTCACAAGATTGAGGAATTGTTTGGTGAGGTGGGAATCAGCAAGCTCACCGTTGGGGTAATCAATGAGGAGTATGCGAAGCTACGCACTGATAACAAGGTTTCGAAAAGCCAGCTACACAAGCTCCATGCCAAGCTGAGGCAGGTTCTCAAGCAGGCAGTAAAGGAAGAGATAATCACCAAGAACCCTTGCGACGCTATCGAACTCACGAGACCCAGAAGCGCTGAACGGAAAAGCCTAACCGTGGCAGAGGCTACAAAACTGGCCAAGGATCTGCGCAAAGAGGAACCAAGTGGAAGGATAGTTGCTCTATGGATCGGCCTGGCAACAGGCATCAGAAGAGGAGAAGCGCTCGGTCTGTCGTGGAAGCACGTTGATCTGGAGCATAAACGAATCTATATCGCCCAGCAGCTCGCCAACGACCTCACACTCAGAGAGCCAAAAAGCGATAACGCGAATCGCTGGATAGGTCTGGACGACGAAACAACCGAGTATCTTCAGAGCTGGAAGGAGCTCCAACGGCAACAGCTCGCAGATATGGATATCGAGCAGAAGCCCAACACACCAGTAGTCACCAACGAGTTGGGCGGCGCTACTGACCCCAACAACTTCTCACGCTGGCGCCGAGACTTCTTTGCCGACCACGGCCTTGGCTACTTCGAGCACGAAGAGATCTACACCGACCCCAGCGGCACCAGGCATGTCAAGCGAAGTGGCTATCGCGGCTACAACTTTCACGAATTACGTCACACACAAGCCACCCTGCTCATCGGCAGTGGAGCTGACATCAAGACCGTCCAGCACCGCCTCGGCCACTCAACAGCAAGCCTTACCATGGACATCTACGCTCACGCGATAGCCCAAAATGATCGCACCGCAGCTGATACAATCGGAGAAACGATATTCGGGAACGATAAAGCATGAATCCTGGACGGCAGTTGAGCGCAATAGTTGTTAACAGCAATAGTGGTTAGGGTGCTGTACTTTGTCTCAGAATTGGTGTAGTATGCTATTTGCAGTTATTACATTTAAATTGCAGATATTGCAGATATGAGAGGTGTTATTATGGTGCCGCCAGTAGTTCAAGAAGCCGAGGAGCTTCGCAAGGCATTAACTGAAGACAAGGCACTTATTAATGTCTCCTTTTCAAGAGAGACAGCTGAGTTCATTTCGCAAATCCTCGATGCAAAGGCAGAAGGCAAAGAGGTGCTGGTTACCAAAGGACTTGAAGAGGTAAGTCCAACCGAGGCTGCGTCAATACTCGGCGTTTCACGTCCCCAAGTTCGTAAGATAATGGATTCAGGTGCGCTTCCCTTCAGGATGGTTGGCGCACACCACCGCATAGCCATGAAGGATCTCCAACAATTCATGCTGGCTGAGCGCGCAAGGCAAGAAGAGGCAATGAGGCGTTTAGTTGATTTAGAGAATGAATTGGGGTTATTCGATTGAGTGAGCTTATTAACCTGTCGCCAAATACCCAAAGAATCGTCTTCGCCGATGCCAACGTGCTTTATTCTCGAGTACTGAGGGATTATCTGCTTTATGCTGCAATAAGACAGCTGATTACTGTAGCTTGGAGTAAGAAGGTGCTTGATGAGGTAGAGAGAAATCTGCTGGCAAAGAACCCAAGCTTCACGGTCGAATCCGCTAAGCTGCTTATCGAGAAAATGACAGACGCATTCCCTTATGCGGAAATAGACCCAGACCCTGAGCATTATGAGCAGCTATTGCAAATAAACCTACCAGACGAAGATGACCGCCATGTCTTAGCGGCGGCAATAGCAGCAGAGGCTGAGATTATCTGTACATCAAACACGAAGGATTTTCCAGCTAGTATAGCTTCTGAGCTTGGTATGAAGGTGATGTCGCCTGATGAATTGCTTTCCTGGCTGACGAATAAAAACTCTGAGAGTATGCTTGATGTGCACAACACAGTTGTAACGTCATATCAAGGATCTTCCGATGTGGACACCCTTGAAGCGCTGAAACGAGCAGGAGCCACTAATACTGCCGACCTTTTACGCGAGTTGAACAAAAAGCTTTCTATCAATGCCATCCTGCAAGCGCAACAGGAATTTTCTGGAGTGGCTCATCAATCGGGTAATCCCAGCGAA
>WRBR01000062.1 GCA_009784425.1 Coriobacteriia bacterium
AGCGCAAAAGCGAGATTATTCGTGAAAAGCAAAATCTAATCCGCTGGATGGATCGCAGATGCGAGATTATCCGTACAAAGCAAAATCTATTCCACTGGGTTCAATTGTTGGTTGGATGAATTCAACCAATGGTTTAGATGGCTCTATTGGAAACCAGCAAAAGCCCAATTACAATAATGGCGTAGGTTTCACACAGTTAGAGGAGGACTGCAACATGAACATCATGATGGGTGAAGTGATTCAAAGCTTACGCAAAGAAAAACGCATGACGCAAGCAGAGCTTGCAGAAAAAGTCTCGGTAACTGGTCAAGCGGTGAGCAAGTGGGAGACGGGCGAGGCAAATCCGGACATCTCTCTCGTACCTGAACTCGCAAAAGTCTTAGGCGTATCCGTTGGGGCACTGTTTGGCGAGCAAGCTGCAAGCGCCACGCATGCGCCAAAGTACTCGCAACTCTTTGCTTCATCGATTATCTCATTTGCCTTTGCTTTTATTGCACTGATCTCTTTGAGTACTGCCTTTTTGATGAACTGGGATAAGCTGCTCTATTCCCAGCCCTGGATTGCAATCTCATTAGGGGTGCTTTTTATAGCGTTGATCCTGGGAGTTTGTCTTGGCGTTGCTTGTTTTAGAAATGTGCCAAGGGAAGCATCTCCGTGATGCATGTCCGTAAGACAGGTAAGTGATTGCTCTCACAAGATTTTGATGCCGAGTTTTGCTACGAATTTCCACTTGTGCGCGGTGTTTTTTGGTTTTAAGGTGGTAAATAGCCTCAAAAGGGGGTTTTACTGCAATTTTTTGCCTTTTTCAGTTACACAAAGGGTCAAATATCGCGCACAAGTGGAAATTCTTAGCAAAAGTCGGCATCAAAATCTCGAATTCCCCTTTTTTGGGCAAGGCTACCTCGACCTGGCAAGGAAACGCAACCTGCGGAACCTGTCCCCACGAGTCGTGGGTGTACCGAAAAAGATTTTGAAGGCAGTTTCTGCATCAAATCCGGCTTCGTGTATGATTTTGACCCCTTTACTGACCAGGATAAGGTCCTTTCAGGTAGAATCGAGCCCAAATCGGGCTCCGGAGGGGCAAAACGGCCAAAATCCACCCCACAAATCATACACGAAGCCAGTTTTGATGCAGAAACTGCCTTCAAAATCTTTGAGAGGTAAATCAAGGGGGCAGTGAGTCTGAATGTTAATCTTTGAAGTAAGGAACGTACTCTATAGAGGTCTCTCTGGGGAAGAGTTGGGCGTGTAGGTCTACGAAGTAGTCATCGGTCATGCTGGCGATGTAGTCTACTACAATCTGATCCGCAGGCTCGTCTCGGTAGTTTCGGGGGTCCTTGTAACGGAGGCGCCAGGTGTCGACAAAGCGGATGTGGTGCCTGAAGATGTAGGATGCTTGGTCTTCGCTCAGCAGCTCACTTCTCAGTTTTCTGTAGAGGCGGCCAAACATCTCCTTCAGCAGCTCAACACTGGTGAGGTTGACCTGTTCGTTTTCATAGATGAGCTGGTAGTTCTCTCTTTTGATGTTGCGCATGGCGGCAAAGGTCTCGGCGCTGAGGAGCAGGTGGTCCTTGCCGTAGCTGTTTTCGATGAGGTCAACGGTGAGGTTGTTGATGATTTCGGCGTTGTGGGCGCCCGCGCCAAGCTCCCCGTAGTTGGGGATGCTGCTCTCCTCAACCGCACGCTCGGCGTCTTGGCGGTCTTTGCCAACGTAGGCAATCATGTCGCTGATGCGCACCACGCAGCCCTCAAGCGTTGTGGGCGCGAGGCTTTGCAGCGCAATCTCATGCGTGCGGCACTTTTCAAGCAGCGTATCAAAGGCGGCGAAATCCTCAAGCGGCGCGGGACGATACTCCTGCTGCTCAAACTCGCCGTTGTGGCTGAGAATGCCGCTGAGGGTCTGGAGAGTGAGATTGTGCCTGAACAGGCCGTCCAAAACGCGGACGCTGTGTACGTTGTGATCAAAGTAGAGACCGGTGTGCTCATGGAAGAGCTCGCTCAGGCAGTGCTCCCCGGCGTGGCCAAAGGGGGTGTGCCCAATGTCGTGACCTAGGGCGATTGCCTCGATGAGATCAGTGTTGAGGCCAAGCACGGCACCGATGCTTCGCGCAACCCGCGAGACAATCTGCACATGCAGAGCCCTACGGGTGAGATCATCGTTGACGTAGAGGGAGAAAACCTGGGTTTTATCGGAGAGCCGGTTAAAGTAAGGCGAGTGCAGTATCTTCTCCGAGTCGCGCACATAGGCGGGGCGCATAATCGTTGCCTGGTCACGGGCCGGGTTGCGGCGTATGGGCGGTGGCTGGAAGCCACCGGGCGATGCCGGGGGTTGGTGCAGCGCCTCCTGGGCTCGCCAAGGATTCACCCAGCCTGACGCACGATCCCGGAGGATCCGCTGCTCAATTTCTCTTGAAAGCTCTCGATAGGCCATGAAGTTACTCTTCCCGTGGAACAGAGGGACGGGGTTGGAACAGAGGGACGGGGTTAGTGTACCACTTTGGCTCAAGAGCCAAAGTGGTACACTAACCCCGTCCCTCTGTTCCAACCCCGTCCCTCTGTTCCACACGATGGCCTGTTTTTGCGCCATCGTCTTTGTTAGAATCAATCATGTGCCTTGCGCGCGGGAGCTTAGGTGTCCTCCGTATTATTGGGTTCCATGCAACCTCAGCCCCTTGCGCGCATAGGCAGCCGCTATTCCTTCCTGTGTTTCGCTGGACGACACTAGAAATCAAGCGGGGTGAAGCTACTATGGAGACATACAAAAACCTTGGAGGAAACTCTGGCGTTGTTGCATATCTTATTGGTGATGACTCCATAGTTGTGCGCTTTGCGAGTGGGCAGCACACCTTCTACCGCTATACCTACGCGAGTGCGGGCTCGGAGGCTGTGGAGAGAATGAAAAGCCTTGCGGCTGCCGGGCGTGGGCTCAACGGTTTCATTTCAACAAGGGCAACTCAGCCGCCGTACTTCCGTAAGGGTAACTCTCTTTTGGAAGTCAATCGGTTGGGCGCCGGCAGCAATTACACCCCACGACCCAAACCCGCTTCAAGGAAGGTTGCAAAAAGAGGCTCCAAGGCTGAGGCACTGGCAGCCGTTGATGACTTCGTTACCTATAGTTCTTATTTCCAGGTACAGGAGTTTCTCAGGGGTGTCCTTTGGGGCACCGAAGCGGCCACGCCGGCGCAAATTGAGCGCTTTATTGCCTTGATGGATGCCGGAAGGATTCCTGCGTTTAAAAAGAGACGGCTGCAGCAGCTTGTAGACAAGGCTGCCGAGGCAGAAGCGCCAAACTCACCGCTCGCCCAACGCGCCTTGGCAGCCAAAATCAATCGCGGCGCAACAACTGAAGCAGAGTTCCGCCGTCACCTCGATGATACGATGGGAAGGCATGTAGACCCAAACAGCTTCCGCAAAGGCAAGCGGTTGTTGTAAGTGGATCAGGGGGACGGGGTTAGTGTGGAACAGGGGGACGGGGTTAGTGTACCACTTTGGCTCTTGAGCCAAAGTGGTACACTAACCCCGTCCCCCTGTTCCATACTAACCCCGTCCCCCTAGCACATGCGTTCCTAGCTACCTAAAGGTTCTTCTTAACGGCCTCCCAGACTTGTTCCTCGGTGAGGGGGACAAACTCTGGTTTGGCAAACTCCTGTTGGCAGAGTTGGTAGACCGTTTTGTTGTAGGGAGCAGGCACCTTGTACTCTTCGGCAAGCCTGACGAATTCTCCTACGAGGGACTCAAGCTCGCTTACGCCTGTTTTGCGCTGCAGAATATCTTGAGCCATGCTCGAGAGCACCATCTTGGCAAGGTTCTTTTTGAAGATGCCCATAGTAATGAAGTCGGGCATGGTAGCCGAGGCTTTGATCTTGGACCAGGTGGGCATGTCTCCCGCGCTGTATTCTTTGATGCCCATAGCTTTGAGCACTTGAATGCCCTCGTACATTGAGTTGGAGAGCACCTTCTTAAAGAGTGGCAGCGAGCTTATCTCGCGATACTTAAAGCCCACCAAGGTGGTATAGGAATTGGTGAGGTTGATGACCATCTTGCAGTAGGCTGCGTCGCGGATGCGGTCAGTTGCCTCGGTCTCGGCAGCTGCATTCATGTAGGCCTGCAGAGCCGCAAGTTCCTCCTCCAAGCCACCGCCAATACAGCCAAGGACAAAGGGGCCTTTGTTCTGATAGCCAATAACGCCGGGCTCGTCAAACCACGCGTTGAACTCTACCACACCATAAACGACCTTCTTGAAGTACTTGGGCAAAACGGTCTGATTGAGCACGCCATTTTGAAAGCCTACAATGATGGGGTCTCCTTGTATCTGAGCAGCCACGGACTGCGCTACTTCTTCAAGGTTGTAGTTCTTAACCGCAATCATGATGACGTCAGGGTTGTCTACCTCACCAAGGCTGTCGACCACCTTCACCGAGATGTTCTTCTTGGCGTCTTCTTCAAACTGCTTGTAGAGGGTCAGGCCGTTTTCTTTGAGGTGCTTGGCCACTTCTCCCTGGTCAATCAAGTAGACCTCATCGTACTTCTCGGTAAGCCACGCTCCTACACAGCCGCCCACTGCTCCTGCTCCGATTATTACTGTTTTCATGGCTCTCTCCTTTACACCAGTTCGTAGGATTCATCGTAGTAGTCAAAACACGCCGTCATGTGCTCCACGTAGCGCGTTTGCAACGGCCGGGGGCTCATCTTAAGATCCTTGAGAACCTGTCCACAACGCGTGTTGCCAAGGGTGAAGAAAGGCTGGGGAGGCACCTTGCCCGGGCTCAACAGCACGCCCATATTCTTGTCGATCAAAAAGTTGCCCTTAAAGTTGGTTTCGGCCTTATGCACAACTCCGTTGAGTTTAGGATAGAGGTAGGTAGTCTCGTCCATGAGAGTGGGCTTTCCTTGCTTGGGTATCCTCAGGCTAAAGTATTCCACTCCGTCTTCATAGGCTTTCACCAGCGCTTCAGCGCCTGAGTCGTCAATGTCTATTTCTTGGGTTACCTTTGGCAGGCCCCAGATGACGTTACCGCGCAGGCAGTTCTCGCGAGAGGTCACGGGCATGGAGAAGACAAAGTAGCCGCTGAAGCTGTTTTTAATAAGCGGCAGCAATACGGGGCTCTTCTCCTTTTCTACCTCAACGGCCAGGGTAAAGGCAATCTCGTTGTAGGGCGGTATGCCCAAAACGTTTTTGTATTCGTAGCACGACACCGCCAACACCGCAAGATTCTTGCGCGCTCGCACCGGCTGCACCTTGGGGTGGGGCATCAGCGCAAGAGCCGCATCATAGGAGCAGAGAAAAATAGCCTGGCAACAGGTGACATCGCCATACAAGGTGGGGAAACTATATTCCTTTTCTATCTCCTCAGTAAGAGCAATTTGTCTTTTTTTGAGTGGGAATCTTTGAAAGAATTCGTCTTGAAACTTGTCCTCGTTTGCTAATAAGCTTTGATCAAAATTCTCCAGTATTTTCATGCAAGCAGCCTCCTTAGATAAATAATTACTCCAATCTGGCGTTGGGGTCAATAGTATCACACCAACTGCCTCCAATACTCTTATTCAGAAGTACTATTTTTCTACTTTCTGACACTATTTTTCTGATACACTGGTGCCGTTATCCTGATTGCTTTGAGAGTGAACGGTGTTCTTGAACGGTGTTCTTGCCAGCTGGTTCTAGGAGAATAGAGGGTGCCCACCATGACACAGCAAAACTACCGATACCATTGGCTCATAGTTGCAGCGTGTTTTCTCTTAATGGCGGTTTCCATTGGAATCCTTGCAAACTGCTTTGTGGTTATGGTTCCCAAGATAACGGAGACCTTTACCAATGCCGACGGAACAGCAAGCGGCAGCATTCAACTCATCTTTACCATTGCGATTTTGGCAAACCTCGTGGGAGGGGCAATTGCCGGCAAGGTGTACTCCAAGCTCTCAATGCGCAAGATTATGCCCATCTATGCCCTGGTTATGTGTGCAGGTATTTTTGGATGGTCGCAAAGTGTTGAGCTCTGGCAGCTGTATACCTTCTCCATATTAGTAGGCTTGGGAGCCAGCGGTGTTTCTCTTGTGCCTTGCGGCATCATCATCAACAACTGGTTCCATGAAAAGAAGGGCCTGGCAACCGGCATTGCCTTTACCGGAAGTGTTGCCGGCGGCTTGGTGTTTGTTCAGGCCACCCGGTTTGTGCTCGACACCTATTCTGCGCTTGGCGCAACGGGGTGGAAAGAAGCCTACCTCATGCAGGGCATCTGCGCAGCCGTCATAGCTATTCCGGTAACCGTTTTGATTATCCGCAGCAAACCCCAAGAAAAAGGCCTGCTGCCCTATGGAGTGCGAGCAGAGGAGGAGGCTGTTGTCTCGGAAATAGGCGCGGGCATCAAGCTGGGCAAGTTCATCAAGACGAGTTCTTTTTGGCTCCTGGCACTGAGCGGCTTTATCATTGGGTTTGCCAACATTGGCATGCAAAACAATATCCAGGTGTACCTGGAGCAAATGGGCTACCTGGAGGTACAGGCAACTATGGCCTTTTCCATTGGCCTGTTTGTGCAGATATTTGGCAAGCTCATCCTGGGCTGGTTTTACGATAAGCGAGGAGTTGCCTTTAGCCAGATCTACTGCCTCATTTGCTTTATTGGATGCGCCACGCTTCTCATCTTTGCCCAAGACGGCAACATCGTTACGGCCTATGCCTTTGGCGCTGTCTTTGGCCTGGTAGCCTCCATGTCCACCGTAACGCCGCCCTACTTAACGGCAAAAATCGTCGGCGTGAGAGACTACGCCACCATCTTTGGCATCATGAGCCTGTTCTACGGCATGGGCATTGCATCGGGCCCTATGGTTGTAGAAGCACTCTCAAGCGGGGGCAGCTGGACCCCCATCTGGATTGGCCTCATGGGTATGTCAGCAATCATGGCCTGCACCACCATCCTCGCCCACCGCAAGGGCAAGGGTTATGCTCAGTTGACTGATTAAGGTGGGACAGGCGTGCAGAGGAGTGCTATAAATCCGATAGATTTCATGGACCAGAGGGACGGGGTTAGTGTACCACTTTGGCTCTTGAGCCAAAGTGGTACACTAACCCCGTCCCTCTGTTCCAACCCCGTCCCTCTGTTCCACAATTCATTTCGAGCAGTTTGTTGAGGTAGTGAATGACATTTCAATCTAATGACCAATTAGACTTCATACTTGAAAACGGCGAGGCCTGGTTGCAGTATGCTGCGAGAAAGCACATCCTCGAGGAAGATGAAGCGAGTCTGACAGCCCTGCGCCAGCAAGCTCTGGCTGACCCCAAGATTAAGGCATGCCTGGCAGATATCACCAATTACCACAGCATCCGAGTAACCAATCATAAGAACCCCGATCTGCCGATCCACAAGCTTCTGTTTCTCCTGGATATCGGGCTTGATGACGCTCCGGAGATAGGCATGGCCACAGCGCAGATTCTGGAACACAAGGACACCAACGGGGTTTATCAGTCGCTCACTAATATCCCCAAGCACTACGGAGGAACCGGCGAGGACGTATTTGGTTGGTGCCTTTGTGATGCGCCGCTGCTGTTGCTGGCGCTGCTCAAGGCAGGAGTTGACTATGAGCAGCATATCAGGCACGGCGTGGAGTATCTGGCGGCGTTTCATAAAGAGGGCGGTTTTCCCTGCATCGCCTCGCAGGAGTTTGGTAAATTCAGAGGGCCGGGGCGCAAAGATGACTGTTGCCCCAATGCCTGCTTAACCATGTTGAAGCTGCTGGCGGCCATTCCCGAGTATCGGGGGTCAGCGGTTGCAGAGAATACGGCAATGGGCCTGCTGTCTTTGTGGGAAAACAGCAGGGAGCGTCACCCCTATATGTTTTACATGGGAACCGATTTCAGAAAGCTCAAGGCGCCAACCATGTGGTACGACATAGTGAGTGTGGTGGAGACACTCAGCCGTTTTGAAGCGGTTGTCTCAGATGCACGCTTTGTTGAAATGCTTAGCCTGATCAAAAGTAAGCAGGATGCAAACGGCCTCTTCACACCAGAATCCGTCTATCTAAAGTGCAAGGACTGGGATTTTGGCCAGAAAAAGAGTCCTTCTCCCTACTTGACCTATGTGTGTTATCGCACATTTGCCCGGGCAGAAGCCTTGCAAGTGGGATAATGGCTGGTGGCGGCAAGGAATACCTAAACGGGGAGGTATCAGGAGATGGACTTGCCAATTAAGACGCAAAGGCTGTACATCACTGAATTCGACAAGAGCATGGCTGAAAGTGTGCACCTGAATTCACTTGATGAAGATAATCGAAGATTTATCCCTGATGAGGTTTTTGAGACCGTTGATGCAGCTCGGCAAGCATTGGATGCGCTTATTTCATTTTATTCAATGAGCAATTCTCCGCTCGTTTATCCCGTTTTTCTTAACGAAGGCCAGCAGATAGGCCATGTGCAGGTGTTTCCGGAAAATAACAATTGGGAGCTTGGATACCAAGTGGCAAAGCAATTCACAAACAACGGCTACGCAACAGAGGCTGTAAGCGCCTTTCTCCCTTTGGTTATGAATAAACTTGGTATAACAGAGATTCTTGCAGTATGTCGTGCTGACAATGAAGCCTCGCGCAGAGTTCTGGAAAAATGTGGTTTCGCCCTTAAAGCTATGGAGCACGCACTACATCACGGGGAACAGCACCTTATTTGCAGATACAGGCGCTTGGCTCAGTGAGGCTGAGGGACGGTTCTCTGGGTCGTTGACATAAAAACTGTGAAATTGTGCCCAAATGCTTCGAAAATGGCACTTTTTCAGCTGCTTCGGTTCTGTGCTCCTCTCTCTCATTTTGCTAAAGCGCTGGTAGATGGCTTGTTTGAAAAATGCTGCTTTTTTAGCTCACGGAAAAAGTGCCATTTTGGATGCATTTGGGCACCAAACTGCCAAAATCGTGGGGTTTGCGGACCACAACGCCGTGTTGCTGGAAAATTCGCAAACGGTTAAGCAAAATCATCGCAAATGGTTAGGTGATATAGTCGCAATTGGTTAAGAGAAGGCGTGAGTGACATTAACAGAACCTGGATACCAAAGACGTCTCGTGGAAGAGACTATCAATCGCTACAGCACTCTTTTTGGCGCCCTGTCAGTTGAGGGGCTAAAATGGTGTGGTAAAACATGGACGGCTCTCAATCACGCCAATAGTGTTGTCTACATACTCGACCCCGAGAATAATTACGCAAACAGAGAGGCTGCACGTTTAAACCCGGCATCAATTCTGGATGGTCCACATCCACGTTTAATTGACGAGTGGCAAGAGGTTCCAGCAATTTGGGATGCTGTGAGATTCCAATGCGATAGAACCACAGACAAGGGCATTTTTCTTCTCACTGGCTCTGCAAAACCAAAGGAGAAAAGCTATTCTCATCGCGGGGCAGACCGGATTGCCAAGATTCGAATGAGAACCATGTCCTTATATGAAAGCGGAGAATCTTCGGGGAAAGCTTCTCTTAAAGCTCTATTTGCAGGAGGCTCTCTCCCCTGGGATATCAAAGAGTCACGGGGACGGGGAAACTGACTCATATGGCATTTTGTCAGTTACGTGCCCAGCAAGGCAAGAGGCACAACCAGCACGTTGTCCTTGCGTTTATAGGCGTGAGATCCTGTGTTGACGATTATTTTGGTAAAGGGTCTTGAGGCATCAAGTTGGCTTTCCAGCCAGTTGAGCTCGTCGCAGTCTTTATTGTCAATATGGGGGCTCAGCTTCACCTCAACCCCTATTACCCTACTGCCCTGCTCAATTATAAAATCTACCTCATGACGAGAATCTGAGGTTCTAAAGTGATAGAGTTCGGCATCGGCATTTTGCGCATACACCTTGAGGGATATTGCCACTAGATTCTCAAACAGTCTGCCAAAGGCCGAGTTGTCTCGACTCTTCCCAACCTGTAACTCCTGGATACCGATGAATAGTTCTTGTTTTGGGATTCTTAGTAAGCTAAGTGCTAGTGCTGGGTCAACCAAAAAATGCTTTTGGCTGCGTCCAAGAGCTGTGATTGGATTAGGAGTAGGCAACCATGGGTCTACCCGCTCGGTGAGATAGAGACGATCGAGGGTATCTCTATAAACTAGAGTGGCATCCTTGCCGGGGGCCTTCTCCTCGCCTGACGTAGAAGCTCTCATAATCTTGGTGTATGAAGTAGTAGTTGCGGTAGCAGCGGCATAAGCAGTGAGCCAGGCTCTCAGGACATGAGGCTTGCGGACCACTACGCCCAATTCCTCAAAGTCCCTTTCTACGATTGCATCAACATACCCTTTTAAGAGCGCCTTAATCCCTCGCTCTGAGTGGCTCCTGATGCCCGGGAAGCCTGAGGCAAAAACTTCCTGAGCATATTCCTCCAGACCAATGGGTGATTGCTCATAAATCCCTTCGTATGCACTGCCCTCAAGTAGTGCCGAGAGAGACACCGCTTTCTCAGCAAGATTCCTCTCCTCAATGGACAGCGGTCGCATGTGAAGCTGGACTATTCGACCTGCACCACTGTGGAGGCCCAAGCCTGTTGTGGATGTGCTGCCGGTGAGGATAAAACGATTGGGGCTTGGGTCTTCATCTACGATATGCCTGACATTATTCCAGCTCATTGCCGCCTTAGGCCATTCGTCGATAAGCACGGGACGTTCCTTGATCTTAGCTAAATCCTCCAAGCTCTCCGCCAGCACCCTGGCAGGAGTGCTGACATCCACACGCAGCACACTTGCCGCCAGTTGTTTTGCGCTCTCAGTTTTGCCGACACCCTTAGCGCCCACTATCGAAACAGCCGAAACCTCTTGTAAAAGTTCAGCTAATTCCTTGTCGATTATCCTCTGAATATACTGCATTACCCAATTATCGCATCTACCAGCGATAATGTCAATTTTCCGTCCATTTATGCATGGTTTAACCGTCTATTTATGCACGCTTTCTCCGTCTATTTATGCACGCTTTGAGTGACGGGGTTAGTGTGCCAATTTCCACAGAAATTGGCACACTAACCCCGTCCCCCTGTACCACACTAACCCCGTCCCCCTGTACCACACTAACCCCGTCCCCCTGTACCAGCTCG
>WRBR01000063.1 GCA_009784425.1 Coriobacteriia bacterium
CGTGGCGCAGCCTGCAAGCGCTCCAAATGCGAGAACAACAACCATGAGAAATGCTATTTTTTTCATTGGAACTACCTCCGATAAACTGTTGACGCTAAACGGTAATCATGAAAACTGTTGGTGCTCTACGGCAATCACGAGCTGGGCGCAGGGCTAAACCCCAGCGCAGCTCGCACCGGTTGAATGCAAATGAGGGCAGCAGCGGCCTTGAATGCGTCAGGCACCAGGAAGGGAATGACGCAGGCTGCGAGTGATGCTCCGAGAGTTGTGCCGGTTGAGAACATAAACCAGAGGCATCCCATAGCATAAGAGATGAGCGAGAACAGCACCAGCGAGCTGATGTCCAGTGTCGGCAAAAACCAGCGCGGGCGGGAGGGCTCTTCCTTCGTGTCATCCTTTGTATGCAGTGCTCTGCTGCGAATGAATGCGACGATGACCGCAGCCACAAGAAAGCCTACGAGAAAGCCGCCGGTGGGACCAGCCAGCACGGCAAAACCGCCGCGCATGCCTGAGAAGATTGGTAAACCAAGACTCCCCAGCGCCAAATACCCACCCACCGCAGCAACGGAATACTTGGGAGGCAGCAGGCAGATAACAATGCCCAGCATCAAAGTCTGCAAGGTAAACGGAATGGGCCCAAAGGGCACGGTGATGATGGCTCCCACAGCAATGAGCGCAATGCTCAAACCGGTGAGCACCAGTGATTGAGTGCGTGATCGTTGAGTCACAATTGTCCTTTCGTTTATTGGAATTATAATGCAGAAGGAGAGTTTTCAGCAAAATGTAGATTAAACGCTTTGTTGGCGTATAGGCAGGAATACTACTCCAATGTGTAAAACTAGAATTTGCCAGTTTAAACTTAGGCTAAAATAGCAGGCATCATGATTGAATTGAAGGGCATATATAACACCGCCAAGGTGTTCACCGAAACTGCGGAGCAGAGCACTCTGAAGCAGGTTGAACGCCTGCTTGATCAAGAGTTCATCGCCGGCAGCAAGGTCCGCGTTATGCCCGATGCACACGCGGGAATGGGCTGCACCATTGGCACTACCATGACAATCACCGATAAGGTTGTTCCCAATTTGGTGGGTGTGGACATCGGTTGCGGCATGGAGACGGTGCTCTTGAAAGACAAGTACCTCGAGCTTGAGAAACTTGATAAGACCATTCATCAGTTTATCCCGTCTGGCTTTAAGATTCGACAGACACCTCACCACTACAATAGCGAGATCGACCTCACTCAGCTGCGCTCTGCAAAGCATGTTGATTTGAATCGAGCGCACATGTCCATAGGCACCCTGGGCGGCGGCAACCACTTCATTGAGCTGGGAAAAGACGATGAGGGTCAGCTCTACCTTGTTGTTCACTCCGGCAGCCGCAACCTCGGAAAGCAGGTATGCGTGCACTACCA
Organism: Coriobacteriia bacterium; assembly: GCA_009784425.1. Classification (GTDB taxonomy): domain Bacteria; phylum Actinomycetota; class Coriobacteriia; order Coriobacteriales; family UBA8131; genus WQXH01. Next base: position 1,412 of record WRBR01000063.1, read on the forward strand.
AAAAGCCGCTGTAAAAGCCTTAGGCCGCACGGGCAAGGGCTCTGACCAGGATCTTGCCTATCTGGAGGGCTCTCTGCTGGATGACTATCTTCATGACATGGCTATCATCCAACGTTACGCCGTAATCAACCGCAAGGCCATTGTAAGAGAGCTCGAAAAGCGGATGAAGTTCAAGGTTATTGAGCAGTTCACCACCATCCATAACTACATTGACCTGGAGTTCATGATTCTGCGCAAGGGCGCTATCTCAGCACAAAAGGGCGAGAAGGTGCTCATCCCCATGAACATGCGCGACGGCAGCCTCATCTGCATCGGCAAAGGCAACGAAGACTGGAATTACTCAGCACCCCACGGCGCCGGCAGAACCATGAGCCGCACCGAGGCAAAGGGAAAAATCACCCTCACGCAGTTTGAGAAGTCCATGAAGGGCATCTACTCCTCAACCATAAACCGCAACACCATTGACGAGGCCCCCTTTGCCTACAAGCCAATGGAGGAGATTGTCGTCAACATCACCGATACGGTGGACATTGTGAAGACTATCAAGCCGTTGTACAACTTCAAGGCGGCTGAGTAGCGCAGGACTAAGGGCGTTCCCCTGAAGAAGGTGAAAGTCATGAGCGACACGAAAACAACAAACCAATATCCCTTTGCGGTAGCTCCCTACGAGGACGATGATTTTGTGGGCTACCGAGCTTTTCTGATTGACATTTCTGCTGTTGAATCTTTGGGCATAACGCCAGAAGAAGCAGTGGCAGATCTGGCGGACGTAAGAAAAGAGTGGTTTGCCTATGTGCAGTCTAAAGGCATCTAATTGTGAACTGTGCCATGTCAATACCCTAACAAAAGTGTTAGAGTATTGACATGGCTCGATTTGATGACATATACGAACTACATTACGGATAACGGAACAAATGTCGCTCAGTGGTAACGTTGTGCCCATCAGGAAACTGTTATACCATAGATAATCCTCTGCATTATCTCGTCGTACTCATGGTATCTGTCTTCCGAAACCAGGATCTCCGCTCTATACACCTTGTCTCCATTGACACCTACGTACAGCAAGCCTGAGTACTTTATATCATCAATCCAATAACTGAAGTTTCTACTCTGGTAAACCAGATTGCCTTTTGTTGAATATCCGGCTCCGGAAAAGATTGTATATCCGCTCTCTGCAATTAATTCCGTTAAGTAGGAGCTGAACCAAGACTGAATATCTTCTCTCGCAGAACCGCCCGTAATAAAGTTACCTTCATTTGGCTCATTGGCGTAGATAGAGAGATGGCCTATGTCATAGATGTCAACAACAAGGGAGCCGTTTTCACCTGAACTTCTTACCTCCCAGTTGCTTGAGTAGCGGACTGTCATTCCGGAATACTGAAAGGCGGTGTCAAGTGTATCGACTTGATCTTGGCTCAGTGTTTCGTCTGTAGTTGTTTCATCAAGTACTTGAGGTTGCTGTTGCGGCGCCCCGCATCCCGCGCACAGAACACACAGAACTGCTGTTAATACAATAGCTATCAGTATCTTCATCGCATTATTCCTTTTCCCTGAGCCTTCAACTTGGCGCGTTCAGTGTGATGAATAGAAGCTCGTTTCAGTATACCCAAGGTTTCACCAAGGGGACAAAGGGAACGGTTCTGGCGCAGGAGAACCTGGCCATTGAGAGCCCCTGGTGTCACTGAAACAAAGGCACTTCCCCCAGAAGAAAGTCTTCAGCACTGGCATCCGGCCCTCCAACGATTAATGCGTAGGAGCCAGGATACTTCTCAAGGAATGCTCTCATTCCGTTGCGGCTTTTTAGGCGACCACTCTTGACCTCAATCGCTGTTCGCTTAGTGCCCTTCCTAATCACAAAGTCAACTTCATTGTTTCCCTCTCGCCACCAGAATAACTCAAACCCTTCGCCCAGGCTACGAGCCAGCAGATAGGCACCAATCGCACTCTCAACAACATGTCCGCGCCAGGCACTGTCACCGAGAAGTTCTTCTCGTTTTCTCGCCGAGGCAATAGCCAGTAGAGATGGGTCGAACACCAGAAGTCTTGGAGAACTGCTCCGCGTCTTGATTAGTTTTTCGTCGTATTTGAAAAGACCCCTTAGAACGCCCGCGTGTTCCAGAAGCTTGAGGTAGCTAGCTATTGTGTCGGTGTTTCCGGCATCTTGAAGCTGACCGAGAAGCTTGCGATATGAGATCTCTTGCGCCGAATAAGCTGCTCCAAGATAAAACAGCTCAGTCAAGAGAGCTGGCTTTCTCACCTCTTCCATTAACAAGACGTCCTTGGTCAAGGTTGGCTCGATAATGGCTTCTCTCATATAAGATGACCACCGAGTCTCGTCATCTTTGAAGAGGGCTGCTCCTGGATAGCCGCCAAAAAAGAGATACTCTTCCAAGGTGTAGCCAAAGGCCTGGATGCACTCCCAAAGACTCCAGTGAGGTGATCGGATGAGCTCAAATCGTCCTGCTAGAGATTCTGTAAGCCCTTTTCTGAGAAGCAAGGGAGAAGAGCCTGACAGGATGACCTTCAAATCGTTTCCTGCTCGCGCGTCCTCATCCCAGAGTGCCTTAACCGTTGATGACCACTGCTTTACCCTCTGAATCTCATCAAGAATCAGCAGGGTATTCTTTCCCTCCTCTTTGCTCTGCCTGGCTTCGTTCCAAACATCACGCAGCACTTCTATTGAGGTATTCTTTTCCTCATCAAAGCTGAAGTAGGTAGACGATACATCCAGCTGAGCAACAGCTTGAAGGATAGCGGTTGTTTTTCCGGTTTGACGAGGCCCAACAACAATCTGCATGAACCTTCTTGGCTCCAGCATTCTTGTAGTTATCGTGTCGACCAGCGGTCGCTTGAATTCTGTCTTGGTCATAGGGGCATTCCCTGCTCTATCGGGCAAATCTAGAGTTTTTCGATTTTGCCCATTATATCGTGCAAAACGCGAGTTTTCAAGTATTGCCCAATATGTCAGTGAATCACCGTTAAACTGGGGCGGGGCCAGTAGCCGCCGCTGTCGCCCACATAAAGGGCCAGACTGCCGTCGCTGCTTTCGCTGGTAGCAAAGACATCATAGCTTCCGCTTAACCACTTGCATTCTTCCTTGCTGATTGTGTCTTCAAGCACGGTATCGTTGACGATGAAAAACCACTGTTCATCATCGGTGGAGTAAGAGTAGTGAGTAAAGGTGGTCTTTAGGTCAAACTCGCCTATCTCAACGGAGACGTGCGGATTTGTGATTTGGGGCCGAGCGCTTGGCCCCAGGAGGAGCAGCGCAAAGGAAGCAGCAACCACGAGCATCACAACCAGGCTGATGCCGATAGAGAGTGGGCCCGGTTTTGCTGGAGTTTCTTTTTGTTTCATGACAGTCGTTTCTGCTCGCAACTCGTGAGCCCCTTCTTAGGAAGTGCCCCCCTGTCCCACTTTCTACCCTTCGTCAATGAGCCATTGTTCAAAGACTGCTTGAGTGGCAGCGGCGCTGGGTTTTTTAGGGTCGCAGCTTGCTTTGAGCTCGGCGAGCTGGGCTGACTCCTCAAAAGTGGAGCAGTCATACTGGTTGTTTTGAATACGGTGCCACACAGCACTAGCGAGCGCTCTTAAATGAGCCAGCTCGCCTTCGCTCACCTCAATGTACTTTGGCTCCAGCATCACGCCACCGCGTTTTTTTGAAGGCTCGGCAAACAGATCAGCTCCGCCAGACACAGTCCAGCCTTCAAACTCTGAGGAGTTCTCTATGAGAAGCTTATAGAACTGTAGTTGCCTGTGGTAGGCAGCGCCAAAATCGGCGTTGTCGGGACTACCGGTTTTATAGTCGTAGACCTTGATGGTTTTGGTGGCGCCGTTGCAAACCAACAAGTCGCATTTACCCGTAAGCGGAACACCGTCTACGATGGTGCTGATTGAGCGCTCGGAATAGAACTCCAGGACACCGCTCTCATCAGAAAGCAGCTCAATAACAGAGGGCACAAAGAGCTTTGCAATCTGATCGAGTCTCTCGCTCAAAACCGCGATTTCTGAAGGCTCGTAATCCAGCCGTTTAACCTTCTCTTGATACAACTCCAAAAGCTCCAGAACTGTTGCCTTTGAAGACCTCACCACATCAGCAAAAACACGCTCCATCATTTCGTGGACGAGATTACCAAAGTCGAGAGAGATGCTCGGCTCCGCCGGCAGCTTGAGAATCTGATTGCGGAAGAACGCTCCGCCGCCAAGCTTACTTTCATTGAATTTATCCCGGTAGGCAACAAAACTGTTAAGCAGCGAAACTGAGAGTTTCCTGCCCTCCAGCAAAGGGCTCGCCAGCTCCATAATGCTGAGGTCATCCGGGTAATAATCATCCTCCCAACAATGGGTCGAGACCGTGGCTATGGTAGCTAAATCCGGCTTGGCTTCTACAATTTTAAGCTCGCCGATAAACTCGCGCACTAGCTCTCCACGAGCAAAAGTTACCTCGAGAAGCTTGCGGGCACGCGTTGCCACCACAAAGAGCAGGCGCCTGTCATCATCGATGTCGCCAGCGTCGTTAATCAGCATGTTTTGGCTGAGATAACCCCTGTTGGCTCCGCCCGTATGCCACGTGGCATCATCTGCATCAATTAGATACACCAAATCAAATTCCAAGCCCTTTGACTTGTGGGCGGTCATAAGCGAGATGGCATGGGAGCGCGCCACCGGAACCTCAACATTAATGTCAATATCAAAGCGCCCGGCTTCATCCAGCTGCCCTATCACCTCGGCCAGCCTGAGTGGCCCGAGATCTCCTAGATTCTTCTGCGCCGCCAACTCATCTTCTGCAAACTTGAGCAGCTTACGCACTCCGTAATTGAACTCGATGAGACTGAAGGGCTCGCTCTCCTCAAATTGCTTATAGTACTCAAGTAGCGGCTCGGCCATACGGGCTATCAGCTTTCGCACCGGAGAGGTTTGCGAGGCCAACACCAACTCTAGCAACCAGCCGTGCAGATGGCGCAGCTTCTCGTGAGGCGAATCTTCTAGCGCCGCCATCCAGGTTTTGCGCTCACTTTGCACTGAGACAGCAAACGAGAAATAGTCCTTGGGCTCAAGAGCAAACTCTGGCGCCGCAATTATCGCTGGCAGCAAGGCCTCGGCTTTGTTAGAGGAACCTCTCGCGGAATAAACGCAAAAGCGCATTAAATGTAGCAAGGTCTGGATCGGCTCAATACGCTCAATCGTCGATGAGATTTCGTAGTTATAGGGAATGCCAAAGTGCTTGAGATAAGGAATGAGCGCCCTAAGGCTCTCGTGCTTGCGCGAAATCACCGCAATCTCCTCACCCGGATGCGAGGACTGTTCCATGAACCCTTCGTCCAAGCGTTTGCGGATTGCTTGCGCCACCTCATAGTTTTGTAGCTCAGCGCTGGCGTACTGCACTGCAAAAAAGCTCATGGGCTCCGGCTCAGACTTTGCTGCCGCGAGCTTTTTGTCTGTCTTACTGGCCGGCGCTCGATTCTCGATTTGCCGAGCAAGTGTTTGACCAAGTCCAACCAGCGAGGGCGTGGAGCGGTAATTTGTGTTTAACACGATGCGATTGGTGTCCAGATAGTGTTGCTCAAACTCGTTGAGATACTCCACGCTTGCACCTTGAAAGCGGTAGATGGCTTGGTCGTCGTCGCCAACCACGAGAACGTTTGGCTGCTGTGACTCGCCCAGCAAGAGGTTGAGCAAATGCATTTGAGAGCCGTTGGTGTCTTGAAACTCATCTACCAGCACGTATTGGTACCTCTCGGCTAAAGTGGCTCTGAGCTCATCGCTGCTTTCGAGGGCACGCAAGGCGTCAAAAATCATGTCATCGTAGTCGTAAAAGCCGCTGGCTTCAAGATAGGCTTGGTATTCCTCGTAGATAGCAATGGCACTCAGCAGTTTGTTGCATCTTGCCTCGTCGCCAAACTTACGTGGCCTGGCGGTAAAGAAGCAATCGCGCAGCTCCTGAAAAACGCCCGTTTTGCCCTCTTCATCGTAAAGCTCGGCATTTTCAAATGCAGCAGCCAAACAGCGCCCATAGGGTTGGTAAATGCCGGGGATGTCAACCACCGGTGCCAGCAGCTCTTCTGGCAGCTCGGCAACGATTTTGGCCACCTGCCCGGGCAGGGCATCAAGCTTTGCAAACTTCTCCACATGCTTGCCGCCGAGCGCATCGTCTATCAAGCCAATGAGCGGCGTATCCTTTTCTATATACTCAAAAAAGGCGAGATTTTGCTGAGCAATGGCGCGCACCTGCCCAGGGGTAAGTCCTGATTTTTTGATGGTGCCGATAAAAGCGCTCATGTCACCCAGGTTGCTTGGTTTGCCTTCCCTTTGACGAGCATAGAGCGGGTCGTGTATCGACAGCTGCCCCAGCAGCTGAGCGAGCTTTATCTTGGCGTGCAGCTCGGGCATTTTGGTGTCGAGAACACCACGCTTAAAGAACTCGGGGTATTGACTTGCCAAGCCAGAAGCGAAGCTATGAAAGGTAGATATCTGCACCCCCAGTGCATCGCGCCCAATCAGCTGCGCCAGCCGCTTGGTCATGGCTGCTGCTCCGGCATTAGTAAAGGTGAGACACAGAATATTTTGCGGGCTTACATCACGCGAGCGCAAGATATTTGCCACGCGTAGGCTCAAAAGCTGCGTTTTGCCCGTACCCGGACCTGCAATCACCATAACCGGACCATCGATGCTTTCAATGGCTTTTCTCTGCTCGTCATTGGGCAGATGCTCAAGCTCAAGACCAAGATATTGCATAGATATCCTTCCCAGGGTTTTTGGTACAGAGGGACGGGGTTAGTGTGGTACAGAGGGACGGGGTTAGTGTCCCACTTTGGCTCTGGAACAGAGGGACGGGGTTAGTGTACCACTTTGGCTCAAGAGCCAAAGTGGTACACTAACCCCGTCCCTCTGTTCCAGAGCCAAAGTGGGACACTAACCCCGTCCCTCTGTACCACCTCTGTACCAAAAGGAAGATCTCGTGTACTACTTGACTACGTATCAGTCTCCTGTAGGCTTGCTCACCCTAGCCAGCAACGGCGAGGAGCTGATTGGCCTTGAGTTTGAGGAGCAACGATACCCCGGTCCTTTTCATGCTGAGGAAGCTGTGCTCAAAGATAATCTGCCAATATTTGACAAAACCAAAGCATGGCTAGACAGATACTTTGAGGGTCAAGAAGTCAGTTATTCAGAGCTGCCCCTGGCTCCCGCCGGCAGCGAGTTCAGGCAAGCGGTCTGGCGCTTACTCTGCGAGATACCATACGGACAGGTTACCACCTACGGCGAAATAGCAAAGCAGATGGCTACACTCAAAGGCATTCCACGCATGGCAAGCCAGGCAGTTGGCGGTGCCGTAGGACACAACCCTATCTCCATCATCATCCCCTGCCACCGGGTAGTCGGTTCAGACGGAAGTCTCACCGGCTTTGGCGGCGGCCTACCAGTCAAGGCAAAGCTGCTTGAACTTGAAAGGTTTAAACAGCCGTAAGCTCCCCGGTTTGCGTATCAATGACAAAGCCGTGTACCTTAATGTCAGAAGGCATCAGTGGGTGATGTTGAATCAGGGCAACGCTGTCCTCAACGGAGGTCTCCAGGCTTCCAAAGCCCTCAAGCCACTCTTCCAGATTCAGGCCCTCGGCAGCAACCGCATCAAAGGCCGCATCCGCAATGCCGGCCTGCTTCATCAAAGAGCTCATGCTGGCACAGTTCATGTGTTGAGCGCCGCACTGGGTGTGGGCCACCACCATGATCTCGCGCACTCCCAGCTCATACACTGCCACCAGCAGCGAGCGCATAATAGGCCCATACGGCTCATTAACCTCAGCGCCTGCGAGCTTGATGATCTTGGCGTCGCCGTTTTCAAGCCCCAGTGCCGCGGTAAACATCGTGGTAAGGCGGGTATCCATGCAGGTCACAATGGCCAGTTGTTTTTTTGGTATAACCTCGGCCCTAAAGGCAAGGCCTTTTTCCTCGGCTACAAAACGCTTGTTGTGCTCCAAAATCGCTGCAACGACAGATCCATTACTCATAAGTATTCGTCTCCAAAATTCCGTTTTACATGTAAGTAGCGGTGGCACGATCGGCCACGCGCACGTTGATACTGATAATGGTGCCCTCATGCTCGGCGAGCAAGGTGGCAATGGCCTGTTCTTTTGCTTCTATGTCCTCAGCCCGGCCAAAGGCTACCCCCACGTTATTGTAGAGTTTTAAGGTGGTCTTAACCGCATCCGGCGCAGATATCACGGCCACCATGTCGCGCATCTCGCGCGAGAATCCGGTGAGGAGGGCCAGGGCATTTACAATACCCTCGTCTGTTTCAATCATGCCGGCCTCCGGCTGCACCGCGGCAGAAATGTCCTTGATCTTAGGCAGCTTAACCAGTTCCTCGGCGTTGATGCGTGCCTGCCCCACTACGTCGTCTTCAACCTGGGCAATCCAGGTGCCGTCCTCGGCAATGACCCACTGCTGGATTGAGTCATGCGCCGTCTCCGGCACAATACTCACCACCGCCGCAATGGGCTGCTCGGTTATGCGCAGCACAATAGTGTCCGGAAAGCCCCGCTCCACACTCACATTCAGTATCCAAGGCTCCGTCAGCAGCCGCTGGCGTATGCTCTCAGTGTCCGTTCTAAAGTAGGTGGAGTCCTCGGGCACATTGGCCAGCTTTATAACGTAGCCACTCTGCAGTTTTGAGTTGCCGGCAACGGTGACGTTGGTGATAGGAAAAAGACTGGAGAAGTAAACAGCCGTTGCACACGCCCCCAGCACCAGCACCGCCGCCAAGGCGATGAGGAGCTTTGCGCGGGCGCCACTCAAGAATGACTCTTTTGAGGCAGGGCGTCGGCTTGTGCGAGAGCCGGAGCGTGAGCCCGAGCGCGAACCCGAGCGCGTGCCGCTGCTGGTGCCCCTGGTGCCCCTGCTCACCCGAGTGCCGCGGCTGCCGGCCGTGCGCTCAACTATCTCTTCTTCCATTTCATCAGCAGAAACAGAGCCCGCGGGAGCATCCAGCACCCGAGGCGTGCTGGGGCGCACCTGCCGGCGCGCTCTCACATGGTCGCGCTCGGGTCGGTATTTTCTGTTACTCGAAGCCGATGAACCGGATCTCTGTCTGGAGTTCTGTGCCATATTCTACTTTCACGCGACGTCTGACTTCCATGATTATAGCAAGCACATCCGCTGCGGTTGCCGAGCCGTTATTAACAATAAAATTAGCGTGTTTCTTGGACACCTCCGCGCCGCCCACGCTCAATCCCTTGAGCCCCAAATCGTCAATCATCTTGCCGGCAGAAGCCCCGGGAGGATTCCTGAAAACCGAGCCAGCCGAAGGCACCGTGAGCGGCTGCGCCGCCTTGCGCAGGTTGAGCGCTGCCTCCATCTTTGCCTGAATCTGCATGATGTTGCCGGGCTTGGCTCTAAGCTCAGCCTCAACAATGATGTCCCCTTCGGGTATGCCGCTTGAGCGGTACTCCCAGGGCAGCTCGTTGCCCTGTATGCGCATCAGCCCCACCATAGGGCGATACACCGTGAGCTTGTTGACGATGGAGCCAATGCCCTCGGTAGCCGAGCCGGCGTTCATGGCGAGCGCCCCTCCCAAGGTGCCGGGGATGCCCACCGCAAACTCAAACCCGCTAAAG
>WRBR01000064.1 GCA_009784425.1 Coriobacteriia bacterium
GCAGGTGACAAGGGGACGGGGCGTTTGTCATCTTCAAAAGATGACAAACGCCCCGTCCCCTTGTCACCTCCATCAAACCCCGTCCCTGCTGTACCAGATGATGTGCTGGCAGATTTCATGGAACAGGCAGCAATGTTTCTCGAGAACAACGGCTTCCAACGTTATGAAGTAGCCTCCTACGCCAAGCCCGGGTACGAGAGCAAGCACAATACCGTTTACTGGTCTGGAATCCCGTATCTCGGCATTGGTACTGGTGCTGCCAGTATGAGCAACCTCGGAGACGGAACCAGGCTCAGGAGTAAAGCCGGAGAAGAGCCAGAAATCCTCACCGCAAAAGAGGCATGCGCAGAGAATCTTTTTCTCGCCATGAGGATGGCAAGAGGAGTAACTGAAGAGCAGCTCAATAGAGCGAGTTCCTTACTGCCAGAAATCCAAGAGGTTTTCAAGGAACTGCAGCTCTTGGGTCTGGTTGAACACCGCAAGGGCCGCTTTTGCCCAACGACAAAAGGCTGGCTGCTGGGTAACGAGCTCTACGCACGAATTTGGGATACGGCGCACATCAAGTCCGCATAAAAACGGTTGCATTACAGTTCAACGAAGTTTAAGAGCGCACCTCTGCATACTGCTACCATTTAATCTGTGAATAAGGAAGCCAATATATTAAGTCAGTTGTAGGAAATCTTGTTATCCGAGCGAAAAAATACCATTTTGCAGTCGTTGATACAAGAGTATGTGATCAGCGCCCATCCCGTTGCCTCATCTACTCTGGTACGTTATTACGTTCCACGACTTTCTTCGGCAACGGTGCGCAATGAATTAAGCTGGCTTGAGAACAAGGGATATATCGTTGCTCCCCATACATCCGCCGGTCGCATGCCCACAACCACGGGGTACCGGACCTTTGTCAACAGCCTTTTGCTGCACCCCCAGCTCATTGGGGCAACAGCGCAGAGGTGCGGTAGACGCGAGGATATGAGCATGGGCGTGGGTGAGAGCATGAGCAAGCCCAAGGGTACTTCAACAACACCTCATACCTTGATATCCATGCAATCGCTTACCTCAATTGCTGCAGCAAGCGACAAGCTAGCGCTCGTGCCCGAGATACTGGGGCTGTTAGCCGAGCAGATCGAGGGACTCATGGTCTTTTGGGCACCTCATCTGTCCAACTCGGTGATACATCGAGGGCTGCCGCTTTTACTTACGCAGCCGGAGTTCTCAGAGACCAGCGCTGCTCTTCCTATAATGCAGCTGCTGGAAAGCCACGGCGAGCTTATGACCATCTTTGAAGACATCATGCAGACTGACTGCCTGCACATCAAGATAGGCTCTGAGCACAAGGACTCTCAGCTCTACGAGTTTTCTCTGGTAGCCATGCGTTTTGATTGCAGCTGCCTTATTGCTTCAACCGCGGCCGGTAAGGTGCCTGCTGCCAGCACAGGTAAGAATTATGGCGTTGTGGCACTTTTTGGACCCACACGCATGGACTATGAAAGGGCCATCATTGGAGTGAGCACTCTTGTGAAGAATCTCGAGAGACCTGCCACGCGATGAGAGCCCTCAACGGATAGAAAAGGTCAACGGAAGGACTTTGTTTGTCATCTGATTACTACCAAATACTGGGAGTCTCACGCGAGGCCACTGATACTGAGATCAAGAAGGCTTTTTATAAAAAGGCGCGCATATTGCATCCTGATGTCAATAAATCCCTGGACGCTGAGGAAAAGTTTAAGGAGCTCAACGAGGCCTATGACGTTTTGAGTGACTCCAACAAACGAGCCCAGTATGACCGCTTTGGCAAGGTTGCTGGTGCTGCCGGAGGAGGATACTCCTACGTAGATATTGGCGACCTCTTTGGCATGGGCGATCTGTTCTCCACCTTCTTTGGCGGGGCAGCAGCCGGTCGCGCAGCGGTGCGCAAAGAAGGGCGTGACATGGGCGTGGGCCTGCGTCTTACCCTGGAAGAAGTAGCCACCGGTGTCAAGAAAGAGCTGGTCTATGACCGCCTGGCTCCCTGTGAAGCCTGTAAAGGCTCGGGCGTGAGCAAGGGCGGCAACCTGGTTGAGTGTGCTCCCTGTAAGGGAACTGGTCGCGTGGTTACCCTGCAGCGCACTTTTCTCGGCGACATGCAAACCCAAACAACCTGTGACGCTTGCGGCGGATCAGGCAAGACCATAGACAAACCTTGCTTGGAATGCGAAGGCCAGGGCAGGCTACCGGATAGACAGCACATCTCCATTGAGGTTCCTCACGGTATCCGTGATGGACAACAACTCAGGCTCAAGGGCTATGGCGAGGCCGGAATTCACGGCGCCACTGCCGGTGACCTCATCGTTACCGTGCGGGTTGATCAGCACGCGCGTCTCAAGCGCGAGGGCGATAACCTTCACACCCGTGTTGACATCTCCATCACTCAGGCCGCGCTGGGAGCCACCGTGTATATCGACGGCATTTTGCCGGCGGAGCGGGTAGAGATCAAGATACCCTCCGGTTGTCAAAACGACCAAATGGTTCGCGTACGCAACAAGGGTCTACCAGTCTTCAAAAAAGAGGGCCGGGGTGACTTGTTTGTGCACGTAACGGTCATAGTGCCCCGCTCACTCACCAAGAGTCAACAAGAGTTGCTCGAGCAGCTGGCCAAAGAATTCGGCGATGACATAGCCAGCAAAAAAACCGTCTCACAGCGCATCAAAGAAGTGCTTTCTTAGAGTGGACAACAGAACCGCTTTGGTACAGAGGGACGGGGTTGGTGTACCACTTTCCTCGGAAAGTGGTACACCAACCCCGTCCCTCTGTACCAAATTTCACATAATTAATCTTGGTTGTAAGGTCAACAGGGTAGAGGCAGACAACATGGCTGCCAGGCTGTTAGCTGCCGGCGCAAGCCTCAGCAAACCGGCAGATGCCCAGGTCATCTTGATTAACACTTGTACGGTCACCAGCGAGGCTGATGCAAAATCACGTAAGGCACTACGCCGGTCTTTGGAGAAAGCCCAAGACGCAGTGGTCATTGTATGCGGCTGCGGCGCAACGGTAGACCCAGCACAGTTTGAGGATATTCCGGGCAAACGCTTGGTAATTGCAGACAAAGAACTTGCCTTGCAAAAGGCACTGGAGATTTTGGTACAGAGGGACGGGGTTGGTTTGGTACAGAGGGACGGGGTTGGTGTACCACTTTTTGAAACAAAAAGTGGTACACCAACCCCGTCCCTCTGTACCAAACCAACCCCGTCCCTCTGTACCAAACCAACACCCTTAAGCATTGGTGAAGGCTTCAATACCCGCGTGCAGGTAAAGGTTCAAGACGGCTGCGATAACTCTTGCAGCTACTGTATTGTGCCGCAGGCGCGTGGGAGAGCACAGTCAATGTCACTTCCCTTGGTGCTGGCAGAGATTCAGGCACTGATGCAGGCGGGAGCACAGGAGATAGTGCTCACCGGAATCGATTTAGGAAACTACCAAGACGGACAAAACTCGCTCGAAGTACTGCTCAGCAAGGCATTGCGGCTTGAGGGCACCTGTCGCTTTAGACTCTCCTCCATAGAATTGCCCGGAATCACTCATGAACTCGTGCAGCTGATTGCCGATTCAAAGGGCCGCATCTGTGCACACCTTCATGTTCCTTTGCAGTCCGGGTCAGACGCTGTGCTGCAGGCAATGAACAGGCGCTATAGCGCGGCAGACTTTCAGAGCAAGATCTCTAACGCAAGAGAGGTCCTGCCGCAGCTTTCGCTCACCACTGACGTCATCGTGGGCTTTCCCGGGGAGTCAGAAGAGGACTTTGCTCTGACTATCGCACTTAGCAAGGAGCTACTTTTTTCTCGCATGCATGTGTTTCGCTATTCCAAGCGCCCAGGAACTCCTGCTGCTGAACTACCCAGGCAGCTCTCCCAGCAAGCAAAGGCTGAGAGATCCAAGGCGCTCCGCCGTCTGGCTGAAGAGCTCACCGTAAACGATGCCCAAAAACGCATTGGCACCACGGAACAAGTACTCATGGAGAGCGCACACAAGGGTAGATCAGAGAGCTATTATCCGGTGCAAGTCAAAGAAAAAGCAGAACCTGGCTCCTTGACAGCGCTAAAAATAGTAGGATATGAAAACGGTCAACTCATTGGAGTGAAAGGATAGGCTCTTGGAGCAAGCACAGGTCAGTATCACCGTACCTCAGGGCATCGACGGCACCCGTATCACCGGAGTCAATGATGCCTATCTCAGGCACATCGGAGAGCAGTTTGACGCGCGCATCACCATGCGCGGCGACCAGATCACCCTATTAGGCGATGCCGTGGAAGTACAGATGCTCACCACGCTGTTCACCGACATTATCAAGCTGGCTAAATCGGGGGAGGAGCTTACCCTTGATACCTTAACGCAGAGCATCGATCTTACCAAGGGTGGCGAACTGACCCCTGCTGCGCTGCGCGATGACATTCTGCTTACGTATCGTGGCAAGTCCATCCGCGCCAAGACGGCCGGGCAAAAGCGCTACGTAGACGCTATCCGTAACCACACCATGACCTTTGGCATTGGCCCTGCCGGAACCGGCAAGACCTATTTGGCTATGGCAATGGCCGTAGCAGCACTCAAGAACAAGGAAGTGGGGCGCGTCATCCTCACCCGTCCGGTGGTGGAGGCAGGGGAGAGCTTGGGATTTTTGCCGGGAACGCTCTCTGAGAAGATAGATCCTTACATTCGCCCACTCTTTGATGCCCTCTTTGACATGACCGACCGAGAGAGCGGGCACCAGATGATAGAGCAGGGCATCATCGAGATTGCTCCGCTTGCCTACATGCGCGGCCGCACCTTAAACGACAGCTTTATCATTCTTGACGAGGCACAAAACACCACGCCCGACCAGATGAAGATGTTCCTGACCCGCTTGGGCTTTTCCTCCCGCATGGTCATAACCGGCGACGTAACCCAGCTGGACATGCCCGAGCGCGCGAGCGGCCTCAAGGTGGTGCGCACCATCTTGCATGAGGTCAAGGACATAGCCTTTGTGGACCTCACCGGCAAGGATGTGGTGCGGAACTCGCTTGTGCAGCGCATAGTCTCGGCCTATGATGCCTCAGAAGCATCCCGCCAGCAAAAGCTGGAGTTGAGATGATACTCATCGACAACCGCAGCGGCGAGGAGCTACCGGTAGATGAGTATGTGACCTTAGCAGCGTTTGTGGTACACGAGGTGGTACACGAGGGACGGGGCTTGGTGTACCACTTTTGCCAAGAGCAAAAATGGGACACCAAGCCCCGTCCCTCGTGTACCACAAGCGACGAGAGTGAACTATCGATTTCTCTTGTTGATTCTGAAGAAATGCACGCACTCAACAAGGAATATCGAAACATTGATGCCCCAACCGATGTGCTTGCCTTTGAAAACGACGGCGAATTGCTGGGAGATGTGATCATCTGCCCTGCTGTTGCAAGGGAACACGCCAGAGAATACGATACGGATTTTACCAGCGAGATGGAGCTGATGCTCACCCACGGCATACTGCATCTGCTGGGCTATGACCACAGGGAAGAAGATGAAGCCCAACTCATGGAAAACCGAGAAAATGAGATTCTGAAGCTTTGGAGGACGAGGTGAGCAAAAAATCAAGAAAAACCAGTCTGTTTGATGCCTTTAGGTATGCCTCTGCCGGCTTTATTAATACGGCAAAAAGCGAGCGCAGCTTCAGGATTGAACTGGTTTTAGCTGTTCTGGCTATCATTGCCGCTGTCATCTTGCAGCTTCAGCCCGTGGAGTGGGTTCTCATAATCATCTTCATTGTCATTGTATTGGTGCTGGAACTCATTAATTCTGCCCTGGAGAGCTTCATCGATCTTACCACCCCTGATATTCATCCCTTGGCTAAGTACGCAAAGGACGCCACCGCTGCCGCGGTGCTGGTGGCTGCTGTAGGCGCTGCCGTGGGAGGCAGTTTTCTCTTTGTTTCAGCTGGACTCAGGCTCTGGGGCGGCTGATGAGCCAGCAGCATGAGCACTTCAAAAGCGGCTTTGTGGCCTTGGTAGGACGCCCCAATGCTGGCAAATCCACCCTGATAAATGCGGTGCTCGAGCGCAAGCTTGCTATCACTTCCAGCACCCCGCAAACAACCCGTCATCGTTTTAGGGCCATCCTCAATCTGCCCAGCGCACAGCTGATTCTTGTTGACACCCCCGGCATGCACAAGCCAATAGATGCCTTGGGAGAAGAGCTCAACAGGTCTGCCCTCAAGGCCTTTGAGGATGTTGATGCCGTAGCTTTCACCCTTGATGCAACGCAGCCTTTTGGCAAGGGGGACCGCTGGGTGCTCGAACAGCTCGAGCGTGCTCAAGTCAAGAAGATACTGGTGCTCACAAAAACGGCCCTGGCTACCCCCGAGCAGATTGAGGCGCAAGTTGCCGCCGCTAGCCGCGATTATCTATTTATCGACACCGTTCTCACCAGCGCCTTGGAGACCCAGGGCGTTAAGACCTTCATCTCGGCCTGTGAAGAGCTGTTGCCTCATGGTCCCGCCTGGTTTCCTCGTGATGCCAGCACTGATCAGCCCCTCGAGGTGCTGGTGGCAGAATTTGTGCGCGAGAAAATCCTCACCTCAACCTTTGATGAGCTGCCGCATGCGGTAGGCGTTGAGGTTGAGGAGATAGCTCATGAGAGCAAGCGCAACCACTACAGCATTGAGGCAAAAATTTATGTTGAGCGAGAGAGTCAAAAGGGTATGATAGTGGGCAAGAAAGGCGCTAAGATTAAGACCATCGGCAGCGAGGCCCGTAAAGACCTGGAGCATCTCCTCGGTGCAAGCGTCTACCTTGACCTGCGGGTTAAGGTGCGCAAAAACTGGCGCAAGGACGCTCATCAAATCAAGCGATTTGGCTACGGCGAATAGTTACATCTTGCTGACCATCAACCTTGAACAGTTAGAATTAATACTGTGCCAAGGGAGCGCTTTCTTTGACACATTTTCTAAGGGAAACGTCCCCAAGACACACTCTAAGGAGGGCTCTTGAAAAACGCTGAGATTCGCCTGGCTGAGGTTGAAGATGCTCGAAGCATTTTGGAGATCTACGCTCCTTATGTAGCCAATACGGCAGTAACCCTTACCTCAAAGGTTCCCACGCTTGAGCAAGTTGTTCAAACCATGCTTGACATCAAAAAGCACTACCCCTACCTTGTCTGCACCCGGCAAGGAGAGGTGGTTGGCTTTGCCTATGCATACAAACTGCGTCCTCACGAGGCGTATCGCTGGAATGCCGACCTAGCTATTTACATCGACCCAAGATTTCAGGGCAAGGGTGTAGCAACGGCGCTCTATACGGCGCTGTTTCAAATTCTCAAGATTCAGGGCTTCTGTAATCTCTATGCGGTGATTACCATTCCCAACGATGCAAGCGTAGCCCTGCACCATCACTTTGGGTTCAAGGAGCTGGCAATTATGAAAAAAAGCGGCTTTAAGCTGGGAGCCTGGCATGACGATCTTTACATGGAACTAAAAATCCCGGGTTGTTGCGATCCGGGCACTTTTGGTGCTCCTCTGCCGATGAACCTGTTGAACAAAAACGAACTTGCTACCACATTGGCCATGTCCACCGCCTTGCTAGACGGCTCACCCCAAAAGGTGGGGCAGTGATGCTTATCATTGAGAGCGGCTCCGCCGCAAAACTGCCCCAGGGCATCTTGCTCGGCAATACAAGTGACGAAGAGGCAGCAACCGGATGCACGGTGGTGCTCTGCAAAGAAGGAGCCGTGGGCTCTGTGGCAGTGCGCGGTGCGGCTCCGGCCACCCGCGAAACTGATCTCTTGGCCCCCGAGAATGCCATTCAAAAAGTACACGCCGTGGTATTGAGTGGCGGAAGCGCCTACGGCTTGGATGCCGCCAGCGGGGTCATGAATTACCTGGAAGAGCAGGATTGCGGCTTTCCAATCGGTGGTGCCGTGGTGCCCATAGTGGTGGCAGCAGCGCTTTTTGACCTTGACATAGCAAGCGCAAGTATCAGGCCTAACGCACGTATGGGCTACAACGCAGCTGCTACTGCATCGCCAATAATCGGTGCCACCGGCAACGTTGGTGCTGGAACCGGAGCGGCAGTTGGCCGCTTTCTGGGGCCCCTTTGCTCCATGAAGGGAGGTCTTGGTGCAGCTAGCGTTGAGAGCGGCAGCTTGCTGGTGAGTGCCGTGGTTGCAGTCAACAGCCTTGGCAATGTCTATGATCGCGAGGCTGGTGCTTATCTGGCCGGCGCACTCCTGGAGGAGGATGGCAAAGACTCCATAGTAGAACCGCTCGAGATTTTGCCTGAGCTCTTCTCTGCCATCGCGGACCTGCGCGCAAATACCATCATTGGCGCTGTGTTGACTAACGCCAAGCTGAGCAAGCCAGACGCAGCGCGGGTTGCCGCAATGGCGCACGATGGACTGGCACGAGCCATCTACCCCGCACACACCTCTTTTGACGGCGACGCACTCTTTGCCCTTGCCACCGGAGAGGTGCCATCTCAACAAGATGCCGTGGGCGCCTTGGCTGCCTTGGCAGTTGAGCGAGCCATCATCGATGCGGTTGTCTCTGCCAAGGAGGCATACGGCCTGCCCTCGGCACTCTCGCTTAAGAAATAGCTCAAAGGATGAATAAACCACGTGTTCTTGTTGCCATGAGCGGGGGAGTGGACAGCTCGGCAGCTGCCGTCCTCATGATGCAACAAGGCTACGACTGCGCCGGCATCACCATGAATCTCCTGCAGAGCAGCACTGCATCAGAGGAGGCTGCAAAGGTCTGCGCACAACTCCAAATACCTCACCACACCTTGGATTTGCAGCTTGAGTTTTCACTGCAAGTCATAGAGCCCTTTGTGAGCGGATACACATTAGGCTACACTCCCAACCCCTGCATTGCGTGCAATCGTTCTCTTAAGTTTGGGCTGCTCCTTGATTGGGCAACACAAAACGGCTTTGACTACCTGGCAACCGGGCACTATGCCCGAATCTCCAAAAGGCGCCTCCTTAAGGCGGCAGACCTGGAAAAAGACCAAAGCTACGTGCTTTATACACTAACGCCAAAGCAGCTGGCCTTTCTGCGCCTTCCGTTAGGGGACTACAAAAAGGACGAGATCAAACAGCTTGCACTTAATCTGGGGCTTTCCAGCGCCCAAAGGCCAGAGAGCCAGGATATCTGCTTTATTCCCAAAGGAGACTACGCAGAGTTCATAGAGACCTACCTGCAAGGGGAGGGCTCAATGCAGATTCCAAAGCCAGGCAACATCGTCAATGCCGAAGGCACGGTGGTGGGAAGGCACGAGGGCATTCATCACTTTACCATAGGCCAGCGGCGCGGCTTGGGAGTACCCGGAACAGAGCCATATTATGTGGTGGATATCAATGCCGCTACGGCAACGGTGCACATTGGCACCAAGGACCAGCAGGGCTCACAATCTGCCTTGGTGGTTGACTTTAACCTGCTGGCGCCTGACTTGCTGACAGAGGGCGCAACGGTGAGCGCCAAACACCGTTACCGTGGGAGCGAGCATCCGGCGCGCGTATTTTGGCAAAGCAATGATGCCGCAACAGTAGTCTTTGATGAAGTACAGTCCAGCCTCACCAAAGGTCAGGCACTGGTGCTCTACAACGGAGACCGCGTCCTCGGCGGCGGCAGTATTGCAGAGACCTCATAGGCTAATAAAAAAACATGCCGAGGATTTCATTGAAATCGCTCGGCATGCTTGTCATCCCCTTATGGCAAGGGAATATTTATTTCTGGAAAGCCTGTTTCTGTCCTTCAAGGAAGGTCAACCAACCAGGGGGCCTTGGAGAATCAGAGGCATGGCATTGCGTGCAGAACATAATGGACTTCTCATGCGCTTGATGACAAGAGCTGCAGGTCAGCGACTTGTCAGTGTGATAGGCAAGATAGGTCTCAATGTCATGCCCGTTGCGCACCTCATTTGAGGTTGCCTTAATCAGATCATCAAGACTGCTGATGCCGTCATGACAACCTGCGACGAGACAGGTGACCACACCATCTCTCTCATGCTGACCCAAAGGAGGACCAAAGGTGAACCTCAGCGGATTCAGCGGCTGTGGCACATTGCCAGTAATCCAGGTAATACCCTCAGCAATCTGAATGTCAAGGCCATCGGTATGGCAGTCGAGGCAGATTACATGATCGTCACTCTCAGCATGAACTGTGACAAGCAGGGGTGCTTCCAAGTCAGGTTGATTGGGGTTGATTGAGGTGCCCTCCCAAAAACTCTGCACATAGGGATCCATAGGAACATGGCACACCGCATTACAGAAGTTGGGGTTATGGTGTTGTGTGGCATAAACCACACCGCCTCCACCAATCGAAAGCACCAGGACAATCACAATGACCAGAATGATTATTCGTGCTTTGCTCTTCTTTTTCTTGGGCTTTTCTGATACTTCTTTGGTGTCAGGGGTTAAATCGGATGTTTTCTCAGTTGTGTTTTCTACGTTCTCGAGTTCGTCGCTCATATTGAACCTTTCGTGACACTTCCACCGGAGTTAAATATTTTGCATATTTTAGCAGAGGATTACTCAGATTCAAGCGAAATTATTGACAAAGGCGGTCGTTGGCAGCCTGCACACAGAGAATATGCGCGTTGAGTGGCAAAATAACGGAAAACTGACGTTGCCGTCAAAGGTAATTGGGGTGGACGACGGGGCTTGAACCCGCGACCTACGGAGCCACAGTCCGTCGCTCTGCCAGCTGAGCTACGCCCACCGGATACCGATAAACACAAAAAGGAAGTATAACAGATGCTTCACTCAGAGAGAATTCACGCAGAATAAGTGTACCGTACTGTTATAATCTATAACTTGTGTCGGGGCGTGGCGCAGTTTGGTAGCGCACCTGCTTTGGGAGCAGGGGGTCGAAGGTTCAAATCCTTTCGCCCCGACCAGCAAACGAGCTGGAACAGGGGGACGGGGTTGGAACAGGGGGACGGGGTTAGTGTTCCAATTTGACCAAGGTCAAATTGGAACACTAACCCCGTCCCCCTGTTCCAACCCCGTCCC
>WRBR01000065.1 GCA_009784425.1 Coriobacteriia bacterium
AGCCCCCTAAACGCCATGCGCACCGGCACGCGGGCCACACTGAACATGATGATGAGGATGGTGAGGGCGGCCAGCAAGCCCACCCAGGTATTGCAGGCAAAGAGTGCAAATACGTACACAACCACCAGCAGTAGCTTGATGCGTGCCTCTATGCGGTGTACCGGTGTATCACGTGCCAGATAATTGCCAAAAGGAAGAGGGATAGCCATTATAATTCCTCCTCCTCTGCCGGTTCTGCTCTCTTGGTTAGGTCCATCCTCCCGGTAACAAGCGCCGCAAAGAAATCAGGGTCGTGTGTTGCGATGATGAGTCCCTTTCCTTCTTCAAGCAGCTTTTGCAGCAGCTCAAAGATGAAGACCTTGCCCCGGGCGTCTAAGCCGGCAATGGGCTCGTCCAAAAGCAGAAACTCGGTCTCCAGGGCGAGTATGGTGGCAATGGCCACTCGTCTGGCCTCACCGCCGCTGAGGCTGAAAGGAGAGCGGTTCATAAATTTATCCGCGTCAAGACCCACGGCTGAAAGTACTTTTTTTGCCAGGGCATCCGGGTCATCTGCCTGGGGCAGCTTGAGGTTTCTGGGGCCAAAGAGGATGTCGTCTTTAACGGTCTGGGCAAAGAGCTGCGACTCGGGATGCTGAAAAACCAATCCCACTTCTCCGGGTTTGGGAGTTTTGCCGTTAAGCAGCACCTCTCCCCTGGTGGGCTTCATGAGGCCGGCAGCCAAGGTGAGCAGCGTGGATTTACCGCTCCCGCTTTCGCCAACCAGCAAAACGCACTCCCCGGTCCTCACCTCCAGGCTGAGCTTTTTCAGAACCGGTTCTTTGGATTGGCTTCCGGGATAGGCAAAGGAGCCAATCTTAATCTTGAGCGATGGCTGCCCCTCGGTGGGCGGCTTTGGCTTGTATCTTCTCACCCACATCTGGAGCTGCAGGCCATAACGCTTGAGAGCTTCTGGGTTTGACAGCAGCTGTTCGGGCGGCCCGTCGTAGCAAAGCCTTCCCCTATCTAAAACCAGTACTCTGCTTGCCTCTGCGGCCTCTTCGAGCCGGTGCGTGATGTGCAAGACACCGTGCCCGTGTTTTGCTGCCAAGCGTATTGCGTCGAGAACCTGCCTGCGTGCCGTTGGGTCAAGCATGGAGGTTGGTTCATCTAAAACGAGGTAGTTTGGCTGCATAGCCAGCATTGCTGCTATGACAACGCGTTGCTTTTCGCCACCACTGAGGGTATTGGGGTCGCGCTTGGCAAACATATCCTCCAGCAGACCCACCTGGCTTAGGGCATCATGCACCGCGTCGTAAATGCGCACGGGTGGCCAACCGAGGTTTTGCGGCCCAAAGGCAATCTCATCAAACACCGTGGTGGAGACAATTTGGTTGTCCGGATCTTGACCAACCAGGCCCACGGTCTTGCGCAGCTGAAGCAGCTTGTCATGCTCCCAGCTGGAGATGCCGTCTGCTATAACTTCTCCATTTGTGGGCAGCAGCAGGCCATTGGCGAGCTTGGCCAGTGTGGACTTGCCGGAGCCATTGGCTCCCATCAAAACCACATACTCGCCATGATCCAGGGTAAATGAGACCCGCCTGAGCGCATGATTGCTCTCAAGCTCAAATCCTTGCGGTAGGATCTCGTCTTGTGGCTCAAAATCTGCCGCCTCGGGCTCGCCTTTTGCCATGCGAGGAAAGGTAAAATCAATGTTCCTGAATTCGAGCAGTGTCACTCCCCACAGTATTTTTCTGATACTCTAATGAACTGGTAAGTCTAGCAGAGAACGCAAGCTTATGTTACTGTCGCTGCTGCATACCGGTTTTCTATACTTTGATACGAGGAGTGTTACATGGATACCTTGTTTGATTCTGATGCTCTTGCTGCGGGTGCTGATGAGGTGCTCGTGGGTTTTGAGGCGGCCCAGAGGCGCGCTACCGAGTTGCGCGAAGAGATCCAGCACAATTCCTATCTTTACTACGCTTTAGATGCTCCTCAGATCACAGACGCTGCCTTTGACTCGCTCATGCGCGAGCTTGAGTCACTGGAGGAGCGTTATCCCCAGCTGACTCTGCCTTCTTCTCCCACGCAGCGGGTGGGAGGCTACCTGGGAGAGGCCTTTGCCCCGGTTGAGCACCTGGAGCGCATGTACTCCCTTGATAACGCTATGGACGCAGCAGAGCTGGATGCCTGGTTTGAGCGCGTTGAGAAAACCCTTGAGGCCGCTGGTTTTACCGACAAGCCGGCATATGTTGCCGAACTCAAAATTGACGGAGCTTCAATTGCCTTGACCTATGAGTCTGATGAGTTGATACGCGCTGCCACCCGAGGCGACGGCACCACCGGCGAGGACATAACCGCAAACGTGCGCACTATCAAAGATGTACCTCTGCGGCTGTTGAATGCTTCATCAGTTGCTCATCCAATAGAAATCCGCGGTGAGGCTTTTATGCCTCGGCAGGCTTTTGAGCGGCTTAATGAGCAGTTTGAGCGGGAGGCTAAGGCCCTAGAGAAGACTGCCAAGACTTTTGCCAATCCGCGGAATGCTGCTGCGGGCTCACTCAGGCAAAAAGACCCACGCATCTCTGCCGAACGTAGTCTTGCGACCTTTTTTTATGCGGTGCCTGAGCTTACTTCTGAGACACTGGGGCTTGCCAGTCAGTGGGAGCTTTTAGCTTGGCTCAAGGCACGGGGCTTTCGCACTAATCCCTCTGTGGCTCTTTGTGAAGATAGAGCTTCTGTACATACTTTTTGCGCTGAGGCAGAAAAGCTGCGGGGCTCACTAGACTACGACACCGATGGTGTGGTGGTTAAGGTAAACCGCTTTGATCATCAGCGTAGCCTCGGTTATACCTCAAAGGCACCGCGTTGGGCTGTAGCACTTAAATTTCCTCCGGAAGAAAAAACCACAATTCTCAGGTCTATTGTTGTGCAGGTGGGCAGAACCGGGGTTCTCACTCCGGTTGCCGAGTTTGACCCTGTGATGGTTGCCGGTTCTACCATCTCCCGTGCAACTCTGCATAATATTGACGAGCTGCACCGCAAGGACGTGCGCGAGGGTGATACCGTGGTTATCCGCAAGGCTGGTGATGTCATACCTGAGGTATTGGCCCCGGTTTTGAGCCTGCGGCCAGAGGGGGCTGCGGTTTGGTGCATGCCGGATGAGTGCCCGTCGTGCGGCAGCCCGGTATACCGTGACGACACGGGCAGTGGAGCAGCCGTGAGGTGCCTAAGCGCCGAATGCCCGGCCCAACTCCTTGAACGCCTGAGTCACTGGGTGAGTCGCGGAGCTATGGACATAGACGGCTTGGGGCCCAAGCTCATAGAAAAACTCGTGGAGCTGGGCTTGCTCAAGGACGTTGCGGATTTTTACCTGCTTACCCAAGAGCAGATTGCCCTGACCCCCACCGGCGAGGAGAAGTTTGCCCGCAGCATGCCTCCGGAAAAGCGCGAGGCGCTGGGTGATTATGAAAAGGTACCAACTCTGGTAGGTGACACGGTTGCGGCCAAGGTTGTTGCACAGATTGCTGAGAGCAAGGGCCGCCCGTTTGCCCGCGTACTCTTTGGCGTTGGCATACGTAACGTTGGCAAACAGGTGGCAGAGATCATCGTGGGGCATTTTGGCTCGTTTGAAGCACTCGTGGCTGCGGGTCAAGAGGATCTGGAGGTCATTGACGGCGTTGGTCCAATTATCGCTCACACGATAATTGAGTTCATTGCAACTGAGCAGAACCAGAATCTTTTCAAGCGCTTAGGTGAGCTGGGGCTAAATCTCGAGGACAGCAGCGCCCATGCAGGGCAAGACGCCTCTGCCGCTCCCCTGCCCTTAAGCGGCCTCAGCTTTGTGCTCACCGGATCACTGCAACGCTTTGTGCGCGATGAGGCTGAAGCAGCCCTACGCGCTCTCGGCGCAAAAACTCCCGGCTCGGTGTCCTCCAAAACCTCCTACGTAGTTGCCGGCCCCGGCGCCGGCTCCAAACTCCAAAAAGCCGAGAAACTGGGAATCCCCGTGCTTGATGAAGCCGCCTTGGAGGATATATTGACTTTGGGAGTGCTACCCAGCTAGAGACTCGGCAAAGTAGAGGGCAAAGCCCAGGCTTGCGAGTAAGGCGGTGATAATCCAAAAGCGAATGACTACCTTGGTCTCTCCCCAGCCTTTTTGTTCAAAGTGGTGATGCAAGGGAGCCATGAGAAAGACTCGCTTTTTGGTGAGTTTGTAGTAACCAACCTGAATCATGACGCTGAGCGCCTCGAGGATGAAGATACCGCCGATTATGAGGGAGGCAAACTCAGACTTGGTGAGCACGGCAAGCGCAGCAAAGGCTGCTCCCAGGGCCAGCGAGCTGGTGTCTCCCATGAAGATGCTTGCCGGGTGAGCGTTGAACCAGAGAAAGCCTACGCAGGCTCCGGTTACCGCCGCGGCAAATAAGGCGAGATAGAGCTGATCACCGCGGTAGGCAATGGCCGCCATGACAATCATGGCAATCATTACCGCGCCGCCGGCTAATCCGTCAAGCCCGTCAACCAGGTTGACCGCATTGCTCATGCCAGCCACCAATAAAAAGACAAACAGCAGGTAGATCCAAGGTATGGAAAAGCTGGCTCCTCCAAGGTTGATGGTGGTGGTCAGCACGCCCAGGTCAAAGGTGTAAATGAACGGTATGGTCACCGTGGGCTCTATGCCCGCAAAGTTCACCGCAGCAAGGCAAAAGGATACCGAAATAAGCGTGAGGCAGATCATCTTTGCATTGGGCCTCAGACCCAGTGAGCGCTCCTTGATTACCTTGGAGAGGTCATCAACGAGACCCATGAAGCCGGTAAGCAAGGTAACCAGCAGCAAAAGAATCAGGGGCAAGATTTGTTCCGGCCTGGCGGCAAGACCGCAGCAGATGAGGGTAGCTACCAGCACGGCAATGAGAATCACCACGCCACCCATAGTGGGAGTTCCCTGCTTAACGTAGTGATGTTGGGGGCCATCGGCACGGATTTGCTGACCAATCTGCCTAACCTTGAGGATTCTGATCCAGATAGGCAGCAAGACGATGGCAAGCGCCATAGCAATAAAAATGGCCAAGAAGACCAAAAAAGTTGGGTATTGATAGATCATAGTCTCACCAAACATGGTTAACCACTATCCAGTGCACCGGGACCAGCAAATCCCTCTACCACGCGCTCCAACTGCATTCCGCGCGAAGCCTTAACGAGTATGATACAACAGTTGGTGCTTTGGGTATCAGCTGCCGCTTTTGCGTGCTTCTCCCTGAGCTGTATCAGCACCAAAAGAGCCTCATCAACATCTGCGCAGCTATGCACTCGCTCATGTGGCATGCCCACGGCCAGCGCGCCAGCAGCTATCTCCTCCCCAAGCTTGCCAACGGCAATCAGCTCGTCAACTCCGCTGACAAAGGCGTATTCGCCTATCTGGCGATGATAGCTGACCTCTTCTGGGCCCAGTTCGTACATGTCGCCCAGCACTGCAATGCGTTTGGTTGCGCTTGCCAGCCGCTTGAGCAGTGAGAGAGCCGCGCGCATGGAGTCGGGGTTGGCGTTATAGGTGTCATTGAGGATGATGTCGCCGTCTTTGGTCTCTATGAGCTCCTGGCGCAGCGCCGCCGGCTTAGCCTCAGCCAGCGCCTTGGTGATGTCTGCAACAGAAACGCCTATCCTGAGGCCTACCGCCACGGCAGCCAGGGCATTGAGGATGTTGTGTTCGCCTTGCAAGCCCAGCTCTACCGGGTAACAACGCCCATCCGGCGTCCAAATATCAAAGGTGGGATAACCCATCTCATCGTAGACGATATGGGTGGCTCGGATGTCATTTTGCTCACCGAGCCCATAGGTCACCAGGCTCACCATGCGCTCATCAAGCTGGGCAAATTCGCGGAGCTTGGGCGTGTACGGGTCGTCTCCCGGCAGTATGGCAATGCCCTTGTTGTCAGGCAGACTTTGGAGGAGTTCTGCCTTTGCACGGGCTATATTCTCACGGGAGCCCAGCAACTCGCAGTGCGCCACGCCAATATTGGTAACCACACCAATCAGCGGCTGGGCAACACGGCAGAGACGGTCGATCTCACCGAGTGCCTGCATGCCCATCTCGCAGATGATGTAATCGTGCTCTTCGGTGGTGTCGAGGATAATCTCAGCGAGTCCTATCTCGCTGTTGCGGTTGCCGCGGGTAGCCTGGGTGGCAAAGGCCTTGGAAACCACGTTGGCAATGAGATCCTTGGTGGTGGTTTTGCCTGAAGAGCCGGTTACTCCCACTACCGTGGCCCTGAGATCAGCGCGCCAGTGACGCGCCAGCTCAAGCAAGGCCTCCAGGGCATCATCGTCAGCTGCGCGCAGGAGGAGGGCTTCGTTTTTACGAGCAGTCTCCAAAACTTCTGCCGAAGGAGCCTCTGAGGCAATGGCTGCACCGGCGCCGGCTTCAAAGGCCTCTATGATGTAATCGTTGCCGTTGACTTTCTCGCCTTTTATAGCCACAAAGAGGCCGCCAGGCTCCACTTTACGAGAGTCAGTATCCAAAGACGTGAGAACAGTATCTCCGTTGCGTGGAGACACCAATACCTCACAGTGTGTGGATTTAATGATTTGATCAATAGTTAGTTTCATATGAGTGCTTATTCTAACCTAATTACACCAGTAAGGTCTATTGCTCCACAACTCTATTTCTATAGGTCCTGCACCAATCGCCTACAGCGAGTGCGCCAGACAACAGGAGGGGACACTACCAACTTTCAACTCTTAACTCTTAACTCTTAACTCTTCTCTCTTAACTCTTAACTCCTAACCCCCTCACCCGGTTGTGTCGAGAACCCACTCGCTTCCTGCTTGGGGTGTAGGCAAAGTTACTTTGGAATCACTCTCCGGGGTAACCAGCGGCGCGAGCTTGTCCTCTCTGACCGCTTCTAGAGTTGAGAGATCTTCCGGAACAATCTTGACTATTGGGCCTCTCTCCTGCGGAAGTATCATATACGTGTGAGCGGCAAAGGACATTACAACCGAAAAGAAGGGGGTTGCCGGCGAGTCCGCATAATTAATGGGATCCTCAAATGCGCTCATAAATACGTAGTTGCTGGTGGAATTGTCCAGATAGCCTACAAATGAACACACGTAGGTACCCCACGTGGTTCCGTAGCCACCCACATGAGTGCCTATCTCTGCTGTTCCGGTTTTTCCTGCCGCCTCATAACCGGGGACATCAGCGTTTTCGCCATATCCGTCGGTTACACAGCTGCGCAGTATGCTATTCAGAGTGCGACAAGTCTCGGGCTCAAAGATCTTGGTAGATTTGTATTGCAGCTCTATGTCATGCTGCGGGCGGGCAAGCAAAAAGTGTGGCTGCATCATAATGCCGTCGTTAGCTATGGCGCCATAAATGCTTGCCACCTGCAGGAGTGAGACTTCAAGCCCCTGCCCAAAGGCTATGTTGGCCGCCTGCACTGCTGACCAATCCTCCACGGATGCCAAGGTGCCGGGGGTCTCCCCGGGATAATCCACATGAGTGTAGGTGCCAAGCCCCATACGCAGAAGATATTCGTAGAAAAGCGCGGAGCCTACCTGCTGCTCAATCAGGCTCACGCCGATGTTAGAAGACTTAGCAATGATCTGGCGCAGACTCATCTCCATGCCAGCTCTGTCCACCGAATCCCTGATGGTGTAGTCATATATCTGCAGGGACGGAGGGCAGTAGATGACGTCATCGGCACCCATGACACCCTGCTCAAGGGCTATGCCTGCTATCACCGACTTGAAGGTGGATCCCGGCTCGTAGGGCTGGGTGATGGCCTTAACATTGGTGGCGCCGTTGGCTACCTGTTCTGCGGTGATATTGTCACGGTCATAGAGCGGAATGGAGGCTGCGGCTATGATCTCACCCGTGGAGCCGTCGAGCAAAATGGTCGAAGCACTCTCGCACTTGCGCTGATTAGCCACCGCTTGAAGGTTTAATTCCAAAAACTGCTGCATCTCTATGTCGATGGTGATGATGAGGTCATTACCCGCTATGGGTTGCACCTCGTGAACTATGCTGTCAATCATGGGGAGGGGGTTCTTGTTTTGGCTGACCCTCTTGGCCTGCTCAACCACACGAACGCCGTCAACTCCTCTGAGGATACTGTCATAGGTCTGCTCCAGGCCACTGACACCTATTCCCTCGTCATTGACTGCGCCAATTATCTGAGCTCCGATGTTGCCGGCAGGATACTCCCTGCGGGTATCCGGCAAAAACTCAATACCCGTCAACGGCGTGAGGATCTCAACCGGCACGTCATCGCCCTCCTCTCGGATGGCTTTGATTGCCGCATCGAGGTACTCCTGGTTGGCATCTTGCAGCTTTTGCTGATTATCGGTATCAACCTTCTTTGCGATATAGACAAAGGTTGAATCCGGGTCTTTTGTTATTGCGTCAAGGTAGTCTTGCGCATTGCCGCCGAGGATGTCGCCCAGAATCTCCGCTGTTTTCTTGGGATCCGTTATCTTGGTGGGGTTTGCATAGATGGTAACCGCCTCAACGCTGATGGCAATGACGTTACCGTTGCGGTCGTACATTGTTCCCCTGCTGGCAGTGAGCACAATCTCTGTTGTGCGGACGTCTGTTCCTTCTCCTGCCAGCGCCTCAGCGTCTAACACGGTAAGAGCAAAGAGTCTGCCGCTCACCACCATCGACAAGATGACGAAGAGAATCAGGATTGTGCCGCCTCGCCCAACAAAGCTCTGCCCTACAGCTCTCAGGGCTCCTGTTGATTGGTTCTTGCCTGTGGTTTTATCCTTGGCAGACATGCGCTTGTCTACACTCCGCTGCCTGCGGTTTGCAGGAGGCCCTGGGTTGGCGACGGCGTAAGCACGCTCTCAACCACGGCAGGCTTTTCTGCAGCTGCCAGCTCTGCTCTGTCATACAGTGCCTGGAGCTCCAGCGCCCGCGCCTCGTCGGCAGCCAGGCTCATCTGATAGATGGTCTCTACCGTAAAACCACCGCGCGCCGCTACGGTGCTTATGCTATGGGAAGGAAGAACGCCCATAGTGGCAGCGGCATCTTGGATTCTGGTGGGATTGTTGCCCAGAGAGAAAACGACCTCCAGCTCCATCCCCACTTGGCGCGCAGAATTGATGGCAGCTCTCGTTTGCTCCGATGTTTGCATCATCTGCACGGTGGCATTGGAAATACTCACGCGGGCTATTGCTATGGTTGCCAGCATCATGGCCACAACTACGCTCATGATCACGAGTGTTTGCACCCAGGGTGCTTGCCGTGGTTTGGCAGCGGAGCCCTTGCCCTGGCCTTCGATGGTTCTAAACTTGGGGCGCGGCAGCGGGATGGGATCGGCTTGATAGCCTCGCCTTTGTGGTTGTTGCTTGTATGCCAGGTTGGTTCTACTCATTGCTTCCTGTATCTGCTTTAACGTCTCTCTTATCTCATCCTGCGCGTCCGGCAAAGCCGGATGTTGCAGAATCCACTTTCACTGCAAAACGGAGCTTGGCACTCGCGGATCGAGGGTTGCACTCAATTTCCTTACTTGTAGGCAACTGGGCCTTTTTGCTGACGCTGGTGAGTATCGGCTGGTGGGCGCAGGTGCACACCGGTTGCCCTTCAGGGCACACGCAGTGGCGCGCTGCTTCTGCAAAGATTTGCTTGACTATGCGGTCTTCCAGAGAGTGATAGCTGATGACAACTATTCTTCCTCCGGGGTTGAGCCACCTGATTGCGGCCTCTAAGCCCTCCTCTAACGCAGCCAACTCCTCGTTAACTGCAATGCGAAGCGCCTGAAAGCTGCGTTTTGCTGGATTTCCCCCTACCCGTCGCTGACTCGCTGGTATTGCCTCTTTTATGAGTGCCGCGAGCTGTTCTGTTGTCTCAACAGGTTGAATCTGTCGGCTCTTGACGATACGACTGGCTATTCGTGGGGCCCATTGTTCTTCTCCATAGACTCGGAGGATCCGGGCGAGATCTTTTTCGTTTGAGGTGTTGATGATCTCTGCTGCTGTTTTGTTTTGATTACCCGGGTCCATTCTCATATCAAGCGGGGCGTCCTGAGAATACGCAAAGCCCCTGTTTGGTTGATCTATCTGTGGCGATGAAACCCCCAAGTCAAAGAGTATTCCGTCAATACCCGGCACACGTGCCTTGAGGAGAAGCTCATCTAGCTTACGGAAGTTGCCCTTGAGGATTTCGTGTTGTATTTGAAGCTGCGTTTGTGAAACCCTCAAGAGCGCTTCTGTTATGGAAGTATCATCTTGATCGATGCCAATGAGGAGACCGCCCGGCGCTATGTCCTCTGCTATGGCAAGTGCGTGACCCGCTCCCCCAAGGGTGCAGTCACAAAAGGTTTGCCCTGGACTCATACTCAGCGCCTGTCTGCTCTCCTCGAGCATGACTGGAATATGCCGATATTCACCTGTCAAGGTGCGCCTCACTCCGCGGAGCTAGAGGCAGGTTTATCGTAAACAGTGTTACTGGCAAAGCTCTGGTGGTACTGCGCCAGCATCTCCGGCGTGCGGATAATCAGATGATCGCGCGAGCCGGTGATAACGACCTGATGCTTGATGCCAGCATACTCGCGCAGAAACTGCGGAATGGTTATGCGCCCCAGGTCATCGGGGATGGCATCTTGGGAGTCTTGGTAGAACTCGTCGATGAGCAGGTCTTGCAATACGTCGTTTGCCCGCTCGCCGCCTTTTGACTCCATGAGTTTGTCAAACCACTGGTCGTAGCCCTCTTCTGAATACACCACGAGGGCGGGCA
>WRBR01000066.1 GCA_009784425.1 Coriobacteriia bacterium
CAACACCCAATCAGAGCAACCTCGTGTGGTATAACGCCACGCGTCAGGCCAATGGCACCTATAGAGCAACCGTCAACGTTGCCAACCACGGCTTTGCCACCGGTACCTATCAAGTTCACGTGTACGCCACTGCAGCAAATGGCGTAGCTGGCAACTTAGCAACTACCACGGCTACAACAAATATTCCAGCGGTGAGTGTCACTGCAACCGTGACCTCCAACCAAATGAATGCTTCCATTAGAGTCTCTGGTGGGTACTTGCCCTCAGCAAGCTCAGTGGTTGTTCCTGTTTGGAGATCCGCCAACCAAAGTGACCTCATCTGGTATCCCGCGCAAAGACAGGCTGACGGCTCTTGGATAGCAACGGTCACTACGAGTAACCATAAGCTCACAGGAACCTATACCGCACATGTCTATGCCACAATCTCGGGCGTGCAAAACCATGTGGGTGGCACCACGTTCACTATTGCCAGTCCAACGGCAACGGTTGCGGTGAGAAACATCAATGAAGTTGCCGGCACCTTTGAAGTGGTTACGAGCAATATCAACTCACCTTCAGGAGTGGTGGCAGTACAGGTACCGGTGTGGTCTAACACTAACCAGTCCGACATCATCTGGCACAACGCGCGCAATATGGGCAACGGCACCTGGGTTGCCACAATCAATATCAGGGATCATGTCTATAGCACAACTACTGCCAGAAGCTATCTTGCCCATGTGTATCTCACCCCTGGCCACGGAGCGAGGACCCATGTGGGATCAACCTTAGCTTCCGTGCAATTTAAGGGCTCCGATAGCGCGATAATGGGCTCCTCGCAAACCACGGTTGCCCAGATGGTCAATTACTTCAACAGCACGGGTAGACCCTATCCGGCCGCTGTGTATACACAATACGGCGCCCCCAATATCACCGCCTGGTGCCAGATACTCCTAGAAGAAGCAAACAGAGAAGGAGTGCGCGCTGAGGTTGTTTTCTGCCAGGCAATGAAGGAGACAGGCTGGCTGCAGTTTGGCGGGCAGGTCAGTGTAGGGCAGTGTAACTTTGGCGGTTTAGGCGCTACAAATGGCGGCGCTGCCGGCGCAGACTTCAGCGGCTATGGCGCTGATGGCGTGCGCATTGGTCTCCGCGCACAGGTGCAGCACCTCAAAGGCTACGCCACCACTATTCCTGCGTCACAATTTGCTTCTCCCATCGTAAGCCCGCGTTTTCATCTGCTTGAGCAGCTGGGATACCGAGGCATTGCGCCAACGCTCGAAGGCCTCAACGGACGCTGGGCAGTTCCGGGCACTACCTATGGCCAGGATATACTAGCGATGATTAACTTCTTGTTTGCTTATCCCAGGTAGGAAGGCTCATGCATGCGGCTCTGAATTCTATCGAGTGAAAGTATGAGAGGACCCAGATCTACCATGTGCATGGGAGCATCTGTCATGATTATCAGGAGATAGGGATTGCCGCCGGCATAGACGATTCCGGCATCAACGGTAGAGACAAATTCTTCATCGGCAATCCAGCCTGGCTTTGTAGAAACCTCATACAGCATTCCCAGGTTCTCATGTATCAGGGAATTGAATGACTTGCCGTACCAGGACTCTACCTCTTTGATAGGTGTGCCACCACTTTCAAAGTACTCGTAGTTCTTCAGCCAAAGCTTGGCGAGTGTTCTGGAGGAGTAATAGGGGAACCATTCGCCGTTGTCAAAGGGCTCTACGCCTGCTTGTTGGCACCATTTGGTTATGAAGTCATCTCCTAGGCTCAAACGCAATGCAAAGTACGCATCATTGTCTGAAGACTGAATGGCGGCATGCATGGTGCCTGCCCAAAGGGAGGCTAGCTCAGGTTGCTCTGCGGTTACGCTGGCTACGTAGATTCCCTTGATACTGCTGGCTGAGTAGAAAATTTCATCAGCGTTATAGGCAACTCCCCAGCCAGTATTGATGTCCAACAAAAGAAAGCCCAGCTGGTAACCTTTCTCCTCAATTAATGGCAAAACAGGCTGGAGCAGGTCTCGTTCGAAGAAGCCAAGAGGGTAGCCACCAATTGCGACAAGAGGAGTCTCGCCTTTAAATGAGGAAAGGTTAGCCTGGAGCTGGGTAATAGATAAGGGGTCTGGTTTTTCCAGGGCAAACAACTCCAGCTCAAGGTTTTGGACATTGATGACCTGGACCGGGGCCTCCGCAATCTCTGGGATTTCGTGCTCGCGCGTTGGTTCAGTTGTCAAGAAGAGCGTCAAGCCCAAGATGACAATAACAACCATAAAGCCACCTGCGAGTATATTGGCATGTAATGTACGAGTCATAACCAGCAATTCTCATTTAAGCGAGCAACAGCGCTCCGCACTGCGTTATTTCAGGCTCTGAGCAAACTCATTGCCAAAAGCCTCTGCGGCCGCTAGATCTTCTTGAGTAGGCGCAAATTGCACTTTGAACTGAGTCTCGTAGACGGCTGCCTTGAGGGTGGAGAGCCTCTCAGCAAGATGCGGCAGAGCCTCGCCGCTCCAGCCATAGGAGCCAAAAAGGGCAACCGGGCGCTTGACGATATTAACGGCATCTATATGTGCAAGCAGCGACCAAATGGTAGGCAGGGCAGTTTTGTTGATAGTTGGGGAGCCAAGCAAAAATGCGCTGGAGCTGTTGAGCTCAGAGGCCATCAAACACAGGTCTGCTCCAACCAGGTCGTAGGCGCACACCTCAGATTGAGGCAGGGCCTTACTGATGCCCTCCACAATCCTCTCTGCAAGCTTTCTGGTGTAGCCGTAAGCGCTGCAGTAAAACACGGAGATTTTGGCGGCGCTGTTTTCTGGCTTGGTAGACCACTGGCGGTAGTTTTCCATTGCCTGCTCCAAGAGGCAGCCCCTGGTGAGGAGGGGGCCATGACTCGTTGCAACGATCTCTGGACTCAGGAGCTCAAGCTTTTCCAGCCCCTTCAAGACCCAGGGTGCAAACGGGGCCATGATGGCTCCGTAGTACTCCGCAAAGGAGGTAGCATACTCCCTGCTATAAACAATTCTATGATCAAAGACCTGTGGCTCACAAAAATGCACACCCAAAAAATCACAGGTAAATGCAATCTTGCGCTCAGGCAGCCAGGTGAACATCGTGTCAGGCCAGTGTAAAAAAGGCGCGTTGAAGAATTCCAAGGTTAAACCGCCCAAATCAAGTGAGTCACCATCCTTGACCGTCTGGGGTGCCAGGTTTGCACGGTTGGAGATGTTCTTGATCATGAGTGCGGCCGAGTTAGAGCATACGATGGTGAGGCTGGGCCACTTTTCAAGACAGGCCAGCACTGCACCGCTGTGGTCGGGCTCGGTGTGATTAAGCACGAGGTAATGGGGATTGCGCCCCTCCAGCACTGCCTCTATCTTGGCAAGCCACTCATCGGCAAAGGTTGCGTGGTTGGCATCGATGATGGCAATCTTTGATGCGCCACACACCACGTAGGAATTGTAGGAAGTTCCATAGTTGGTACACATCTCTACGTCAAACACGCGCAAACCGGGGTTTAAAACACTGACGTTATACACTCCGCTGGCTAACTCGTTCATATTGTCCTCCGGGCTTTGGTTAAAGTGGCCATAGGTGAATCTCCCAGCCCCGTTCTTTGGCAAGAGCCTCCAGTTTTTTGTCCGGATCAATTGCAACAGGGTGAAGGGCTGTTTCTATCAAGGGTACATCTGAATGGTGGTCGCCGTAGGCGTGGGTTAAAACCCATCCGCCGATGCCAAACTTGGCATTTGCCCACTCGGTAAACTGTACCAGTTTTTGCACACTCTCTGGTGGCTGAGTGAGCGTTTCGCCAGTATATGAACCATCAATGACTTCCATGCGGGTGCAGATAAAGTCTTTAATGTTCAATTCTTTGCAGAGTTCTTCGATAATGGGCTCAAAGGAGGCGCTGACTACTATGAGATGCCTGCCTTTGGCTCTATGCTCCTCCAGGGCAGCCAGTGCCTGGGGGCGAAGATAGTTGCGCAGCTCCTCGGTATAGAGGTTCTTCATAATGGCATTGGCATCACTTGCGTGGGACTTTTTGAAAGAAGAAAACAGGTAGCGGCGGGGCTTACGCTGGTCGCGCTCAATGCCCAGTTTGTACCATATGCCCCAGACGAGGCTGCGCAGAACATTGCGCTTGGGCATGATGCGGTCGCGGTTGAGTCGGCCGATGAGCTTGACCGGTGAAGAAGCAGCAATGAGCGTTCCGTCAAAGTCAAAGGCTACGATCTCTGCGGGGGCAGCAGGGGAGAGGCTCTCCCTCAGTCGGCTGAGCGCCTGATATCGGTGGGAGAGGGTGTTCTTCTCTTCGGCCTCTAGCTCAGCCATAGTGCAGCGGTAGTCGTATGCCTTGAGGTAAAAAAGTGGGTCGTAACCAAAACCATTGCTCCCTTTGAGCTCAAAGCCTATGCTGCCATGCACACTTCCTTCTGCCACGGTTTCGGTGCCGTCTTCATCTACAAATGCCACTGCGCTTTTGAAGTGCGCAGCTCTTTCAGCCTCAGGAACGCCCTTGAGGGCTACAAGCAGCTTTGCATTGTTATCTGCATCGCTGGCGCCGGGACCCGCATAACGGGCAGAGAAAACACCCGGTGCGCCGTCAAGGGCATCAACAACAATACCGGAGTCATCGGCAAGTGAAGCCAGACCCGTTGCCCTGTGGGCAAAGCGGGCCTTGATGAGGGCATTTCCGGCGAAGCTGTCGGCGTCTTCAACCGGCTCCTCGGTGATGCCGAGTTCATCCAGGCATACAAGCTCCCAGCCGGGTATGTCCAAGATAGCCTGGATTTCTTCTGCTTTGTGCTTGTTATGAGTAGCTACTACTATACGCTTGATTTGATTCATACTAATATTGTACCTTTTATACAGTGCTTATGGATTCGCCGGTCAAGCAGGCAAATGACAAAATGTCTAGCCCCCCGTCAGGTTCAATGGGCGAGTACCTGTTTTTGGAGTTCAAAAAGGGCTTCGATACCTTGGGTGCCCAGGTCGAGGAGTGCGTTGAGTTGCTCGCGGTCAAAGCTGGTGCGCTCTCCGGTGCCTTGCACTTCGATGAATCTGCCAGCGCCGGTCATAACCAGGTTCATGTCTACTTCTGCTCGTGAATCTTCCAGGTAGTCAAGGTCAAGCAGGCATACACCGTCTACCATGCCCACGCTTACCGCGGCAAGCTGGTCAAAGACGGGGTTGGTTTTGATTTTTCCCGCTTTGTGCCAGGCAACAAAGGCATCGTTCATGGCAATCCAGGCGCCGGTAATCGCGGCGGTGCGGGTGCCTCCATCGGCTTGCAATACATCGCAGTCCACCGTCATGGTAATCTCTCCTAAGGCTCCGGTATCCACCACCGCACGGAGCGAGCGGCCTATGAGGCGCTGAATCTCCTGCGTGCGCCCCTTGAGCCCCATAGTCTCACGCTTGGTGCGCGTTGGCGTGGAGGCCGGTAGCATTGAGTACTCGGCGGTGACCCAGCCACGATTCTTACCCTTGAGCCAGCTGGCAACGTTATCCTCAATACTGGCAGCGCAGAGCACGCGTGTGTTTCCAAACTCAACCAAACAGGAGCCCAGCGCACTGCTGAGATACTCACGGGTAAAGCTGATAGGGCGAAGCTCTTCTGGCTTTCTGCCTTTACTTCTCTGATTTGCTATGCTGATTCTTTGCATGTTCACTCAATTCATAGTTCATTTATCAAAACCGTCTTTACGTCTTCAAGCTTACTGCCAAATATTGCGCTTCCGAGTTGGACAAAATCTGCTGAGTTGGAGGCGGTTGTAACAAAGCTGTGGTGAGGTATGCACTCTGGCGAGGCAAGCTGACCTCGGCGCTCCAGGGTGTTCAAGACCTCCAAGGCCGTCTCTCTTGCCGAGGAAATGATTTGCATCTCCGGGCCCATGATACTTCTTATAAGGGGCATGAGCAGGGGATAATGGGTGCAACCTAAAACCAGTGTATCAATGTTGCAGCGTTTGAGGGGGTCAAGGTAGTCACGGGCAATCTCAGAAAAGGCCGGGCGGATGTAGAGAGAGTCGGTTTGAGCCATGATGTCTTCTATGGGGTTGCGGTCAAGACGCATACCCTGCTCCACTATCTCCACAAAACGTGGGGTGGCAGCGCTGAATACCGTGATTCCCGCATCGAGGGAGCGGATGGCGCGCGTATAGGCACCACTTTCTATGGTGGCAATTGTTCCGATGACGCCTACGCGCCTGCTGGTGGTTGCCTGCACCGCTGCACGAGCTCCCGGCTCAATGACCCCAATGACGGGCACCTGCACGCGACGCTGAATAATCTCAAGGCCGGCCGCAGTGGCAGAATTGCAGGCTATGACGATGAGCTTGACCTTTTGGGCAACCAGCCACTCCGAGATCTGGAGAGCAAAGCCTTCAACCTCATCAAGCGAGCGGGGCCCATAGGGGCAGCGCAGGGTGTCGCCAAAATAGAGGAGAGACTCGTGTGGCAGGCAAACGGCAATCTCGCGGGCCACGGTGAGTCCGCCAATGCCGCTGTCAAACACGCCAATGGGGAGCTCTGCGGATGAAGCTGTAGGTAAAGAAGTCTGCACGCTCAAACCAGCCTAGTCCACGTAACCGTAAAGTCTGTCGCCGGCATCACCCAGACCGGGCACGATGTAACCCAGCTCATTCAAGCGCTCGTCAAGTGCCGCAACAAACACACTCAACTTGAGGGTGTTTCCGTGGCGCGCTGCTGCCGTGCGCACCGCCTCAACGCCCTCGGGCGCAGCCAGGATGCAAATGGCGGTGATATCCGTGGCGCCCCGCTCTACCAGGTAGTCCACGGTGTCAATCAGCGTGCCGCCAGTGGCCAGCATGGGATCTATGATGTAGCACTGCCGGCCTGATAACTCATCAGGCAGCCGGTTGGCGTAGGTGAGAGGAGTGAGGGTTTCTTCATCACGACGGATTCCGAGGAATCCCACCTCTGCGGTAGGCATGGACTGAATCATGCCATCAAGCATACCCAGTCCGGCCCTCAGCACCGGCACAATGATGGGGCGGGGGTCTCGCGCAAGGCGCACCGCAGTAGTGGTTGCCACGGGGGTCTCAATCTGCACGGTCTCGGTTTTAACATTGCTGGTTGCCTCATAGGCCAAAAGCGAAACCACTTCGTTGGATACCATGCGAAAAATCACTGTATTGGTGTCCTTATCGCGCAAAAGGCGCACCTTATGAGCCACCAGGGGATGGTCGATAACTTGAAAACGCATGATATCTCCTTTTGAGGTCAGACTTCTAGGTATCCGCAGGAGTATCCCGGCTTACAGAGGCTGGGATCATGCGTGTAGTAATGCTCGTCCCATCCGGATATCTCCGTCATTTCTCCTGTTAGTATTCGTTCTTCTATGTGTCTCAGCTCCTCCGGTGTGTTGACGTTGACAAAAGAGCCGCCACGGGGGTCAGCCGCCAAAACATCATCAAGGGTGAACTCAACCACTTGAGCCTTATCATACCAGCTGGTAGCACGGATTTCGCCCTTATCAAGGGCGTCCTTTATGAGAGGCAGGCAGGTTTCACGCCGGTAAACCGCGTGGAAGGGCTCATAACCATGTGTGGTTTTGGGCACCACTAAATCAGCCTCGGTACTCAGTAGCACCTCGTGCTCGGCCTTGAGCAACGAGGCAGAAGGAAACACCATGTCACAGGCCACCACGGCAACTGAAGCTTGCTTTGCGTAATAGAGCGCGGTGTAAAGACCGCTGAGAGCCCCTCTCATGTTGTATACATCGGCATAGAGCTCAAGATCGCCTCGCGTAACCCCGCTACAGAGAAACTCAAGGCTCTCAACATGATTAGAAGTGATAATGAGCTGATCGGCAATACCGCTCAGCCGCTTGAGACCTCTGCAAATGAGAGGAATCCCGCAAAACAGCACCAGCGCCTTGGGCTTGCCCATGCGCCTTGACTCCCCACCTGCCTGTATCACAACCGTAAGCCCATTCATGAGACGATTATAACAAATGGGGCGGTCCGTCCGTCACAAAGCTGGGGCATGAGTGGTTCAGAACCTGGAGGCCTGCGCCAAACCGCGGGGTTTAATTCGCTACGCGAATTGCCCCGCACGCGCTCCAGAACCCGAACCACCCATGCCCCAGCTTTGTGACTACTCTTGCGTTGCTTGACTTTGTACAGCATTATCACTATCTTTTGCTACTGTATGTTCACTTGTGGGAAACCGAGGTAGCTTAATGAACAATCTTGCTCTTTTGTGTCGCACCTTGACTGAAAAGGAGATCACCAGCCAAAAGGAGCTATCCGGGAAATTGCGTGTTTCTATCGGAACGGTGAACAGTCTTATCAGAGAAGCCACGCAAAGGGAATACATAAAGCATGAGGAAGGCATCTACAAGATAACCGAGACCGGCCTGGAGTGGCTGGAGCAGTTTAAGGTGGATAACGCCATAATACTGGCCGCAGGTTTTGGGCGCAGGCTGGTGCCCTTTACCTTTGACGTGCCCAAGGGACTCCTCAAGGTCAATGACACCCCCATGATTAACCGGCAGATAGAGCAGCTGCTTGAAGTAGGCATAACCGATATCACCATTGTTGTGGGCTACCTAGCAGAAAAGTTTGAGTACCTCATTGATGCCTACGGGGTTAAGCTGGTCTATAACCCCGAGTACTCCACCAAAAATAACTATGTGAGCCTGCATTGTGTACGTAAGCAACTCAAAAATACCTATGTTTTGGTTGCTGACAATTGGATGGAAAGAAATATCTTTCATGCCTACGAGCCACGCAGCTGGATTAGCTGCATATACTCCGAGGTGGAGACCGAGGACTGGCGCGCGGTAGTAGGCGCACGTGACACCATCATACGTATGGAGTTTGGCGCAGAAGACGACTGGGTCATGATAGGACCTGCCTTCTTTACTCGCGAGTTTTCGCAAAAGTATCTCAAGTATCTTGAGGAGTACTACTCCCGCCCCGGAACCCAAGATTACTTCTGGGAGCACATCATCAAAGAGAACATCGACGAGCTTCCTATCCACATCAACAGGCAAGACGCGAGCAACGTTTACGAGTTTGAGCTCCTTGATGACTTACGAGCCTATGACCCCACCTATATCAATGACTCGGGCAACGAGATTCTCAGCGCCATTGCCGAGGTTTTTAGCGTTACCCAGGCAGAAATCACCAATGTCAGGCCCATGAAAGAAGGGGGCATGACCAACCGCAGTTTTGTCTTTGAGGTCAATGACAAAAAGTATGTCTTTAGGCAGCCGGGTCTTGGCACCGAAAGGCTTATCAGCCGGAGCCAAGAAAAGAACAACTATGAGTTGATGAAACCCTTTGACATCACCGATGAGATTATCTACTTTGACGGGAACACCGGGGTGAAGATAACCCGTTTCTATGAGGCGCGCGTGGGAGACCCCTACAACGACGACGACCTGGTGGCCATGATGGCCAAACTGCGAGAGGTGCACGCAACCAATATCCAGGTTGACTACAAGTTTGACGTGGGAGAGCGCATTGCATACTACGAGGCACTGGCCAACGAGCGCAACTCCATTTTGTTTGAGGACTACGCCTTGGTGCGCGGTTGGGCAGATGAGCTTATTGCCTTTAAGGATTATCTGGCCATACCCGAGCGCCTGAGCCACATTGACTATATCTACGCCAACCTACTCTTCTTGGAAGACGGAGAAGTTCGCGTTATCGACTGGGAATATTCCGGCATGGCAGACCCCATCATAGATATTGCCATGTTCTCCATATATACTTACTACTCAAAGGAAGAGATGGATAAGCTGCTGCGCCTCTATCTTCAGCGAGAGCCCACTCGCACCGAAGAGGCACGGCTCTATCTGTACGTAGCGCTCTCTGCCTTTACCTGGAGCATCTGGACCGAGTACAAGCAAGGCCTGGGTGATGCCTTTGGTGACTATGCTCTGGAGATGTATCGCTACATGAAGCGCTATTATCGTTTACTGAAGAAAGAGTACCTGGACGAACTAATGCCAAAGGAGCAGGATTGAAAAGAACGGTAACCGGCGAACCTGTCGATTGGGCCAGGGCTGCGGCTGAAGGCGCCCTGTCAAAAAAAGCATCCGATGTTGTGATAATCAATGTAAAGCCAAGCCTGGTGATTGTTGACTACTTTATCCTGGCTACGGCAGACAACGTAATACAGCTCAACGCCGTTGTTGAGGCGGTTGAGGATGCTCTGCGCGAGCAATGCGGACTCAAGCCCATTGGCCGAGAAGGCGAGGGAAGTGGCAGCTGGGTGCTGCTCGACTACGGCGACATCGTAGTACACATCTTTAGCCCCGCAACCCGCGACTTCTACCGCCTGGAAACCCTCTACAACGACGCCGAAATGATCAAGGTTGAGTGAATTGGTACAGAGGGACGGGGTTGGTGTCCCAGATTGGTGGAACAGGGGGGACGGGGTTAGTGTTCCAATTTGACCTTGGTCAAATTGGAACACTAACCCCGTCCCCCCTGTTCCACCAA
>WRBR01000067.1 GCA_009784425.1 Coriobacteriia bacterium
AAGACAAAGCCGATGGCTGCGCCAACAATGAGCGCTATCATCAACTCAATAATTAATTCAATCCCCATAAGGAACACCTCTTCTTCGTTTAGGGAAGCGCCCAAGGGATAAGTGGACTGGCGGGCACTTCCAATGTGTCATTTGAGATGCCTGGTATCCTACAAAAAAGCCGGATAGAAGCATCCGGCACGTTGACCTCACACGATAATTGCTGGGTAGAACCACTTGCATAAAACTCGCCCACCCAGTATGTAATATCAAAACGCAAAAGCGATTGGATCAATATGCCTTTTTATATAGTAAATTAGGCTTAGCCGCACGTCAAGAATCCATTTAGCGACAATATGCACTTTTTGAGCCTGTCAAAACGGCTGCTAGCGCGTTCTTAGTGAAACTGAAAGTGTCAGGAGATTGTTTACTTTGGCGTGGCAACACATCAGATCCGCTCTTTATTGCCGATGAGGTGGTGG
Organism: Coriobacteriia bacterium; assembly: GCA_009784425.1. Taxonomy (GTDB): domain Bacteria; phylum Actinomycetota; class Coriobacteriia; order Coriobacteriales; family UBA8131; genus WQXH01. The sequence goes on from WRBR01000067.1 coordinate 471, forward strand.
TGGTTAAAGAGCTGGTAGGGCTCCAATTTGCTTGTCGCGAAACACATTAAAAAGTGCAAATGTGGTTTTTTGCCGAGAAGTATTGACCGTAGAGTTGGTTCACAGTTGATACTGGGGCTGCAAGTTCTGGGGGCAGGGTCCGGGTAGTTCTCAGGGGAGACTCACTGGCCTATGTGCAGAACGTGCTTTGCGGCACAGCGAGAAAGACCCCATTTGAGGGAGGAATGAATCGTGAACAGAAAAAAGGATGTCTTGCCTTGGACAGAGAGGATAATCAGCATAAGCTTGATTTGTCTTCTCGTGGTAGCGCTGCTACCTTTGGCCTCGAGTTTTGCAAACTCATCTGGTACTGAAGAGGCCGAGCTGGCAATTGATGCCGAACTAGAAACTGAAGAAGAGGGTGAGGAGCAAGGCAGTCTAGAGTTGTTCCCCCCTGAAATATCGCTGGACGATTTTTTGACACCAGATCAAGAATCAAACCTGCAATCCACAGAAGGTGAGGAGCCAGAAGAGGCTCCAGGGGAAGAAGAAGGCCAATCACAGTCTGCCCAATCTCCATCTGGGGGAACGGTTGGTGCTTTAGGGGTAATCACTACTCAGTCTGATCCTTACGAAATAATCGATGGAAACTCAAACACCACTATCACCAGCGCCAACTCGGGCACGGTGTACCAGGTCTTTACGGGCTCAGGTGACAAGATAATCACTATTCAAAACGCCACCTGCACCCTCATTCTCATGGGCACACAGCGAACAGCCCCAGAAAGCACCCTGCGCATCCTGGGCAACTCAAATGTGGCCATCTACCTCCCAGAAGGTACCTCAAGCTCCTTTACTACAAGCGCCCTCGGGGCTCAGTATACGTATTCACCGGGCATTATCGTTCAGAGCCCATCGACCCTCACCATTTACGGCCCGGGCAGCCTGAGCGCTGTGGGCAGAGAACGGGGTGCCGGTATCGGCGGCGGTAGGGATTGGGCCAATAATAATCCTATTACCTGCGGAAACATCAATATCATGAGCGGAACCGTAGTAGCCCAAGGCGGACAATTTGCCGCAGGCATAGGTGGAGGCTACACCCTTAACGGCGGCACTGTTGTCTTGGATGGCGGCAATGTAACAGCCACTGGAGGGATTGAAGGTCAAAACCAAGGCGGAGGTGCCGGAATAGGCGGGGGCGCCCAAGGTAATGGTGGCACCGTCACTATCAATGGCGGCACGGTTACCGCCACTGGCGGCACCGGTGGAGGCGCCGGTATTGGCGGAGGTGGTTCTAGTGGCACTTTCACAGGAGGTGGTGTTGGCGCTACCGTCACCATCAACAACGGTACAGTAACCGCACGTGGCGGCGTTGGCGGCGGTTCAGGCATTGGCGGAGGACGACATCGAGAAGGCGGGATTACTACCATCTACGGTGGAACCATCGCGGCTCATGGATCCCCTAACGCTTCTCCAAATGGCAGCGGCGCAGGCATTGGTGGTGGTGGTGGCCCAACAGGGGGTATAAGTCAAAGTGGAACTATTAAGATTTACGGTGGCAACATCACAGCCAGAGCCTATGGCTCCGCTTCGGCTATTGGTGGGGGCTATAACTCACCCGCCAACTTAATTGAAATTCACGGTGGCATAGTCGATGCTGAGGCTGCAAATGCCGGCACCGGCATTGGGGCTGGCGGTGGAGCGAGCTGCGGCGATATCATCATCACCGGAGGCCATATCAGGGCCAAGGGAGCCAATCTAGCTGCTGGAATCGGCTCTGGGCTGGGCAGAGATTCTACTGGAACCATCATGATTTCTGGGGGCATCATTTATGCGCAAAGTTCTAATTACCTCTCCTCTGGTGTAGGAGGCGGTGACGGCAGTAGAGTTACAGTAAATATCTCGGGCGGGTCAGTCAACTCCCTCACCAGCACAGACATGATTCGAGTCAATTTTGACCCAACAAATGGTCCAACTCACGGCGACCGTTTGGTATATCTCATTGGAGTTGAGGTTAAAAACGAAAACGAGCTTCTTCCCAATACGGATATATCCATCATCGTAGCCGGAGGCGGAGGTGCGAGCGACTACGTTTATCACGCTACTACCAATAGCAGCGCCAAAGCGTACTTATGGTTGCCAGAAGGAACCCATGATTTTTTGATGTACAACCCTGAAGATGGCACCTACCTTGACTACAGCATGAAGGTTGAAAAGCCAGTTAACCCAGAGGTATATAATCCCGCCACCAACACCGGCTCCATTGTGCTCGCCTCAGGGTCCCCGCAATGGTCTCTTGCACTCAGCAACCCAAATACCAAGAAGTACGACAGTCAAACGCTTACGTTGAATATCAACCACAATAATATCCCTACCGGCACAGATAAGAAAAAAATCATCGACGTAAGCTGGTATCGCGAAAACGTGGGCACTTCGCAGAATACTCAGGCCACCTTTGAGGCGGGCTACAATGCTGCGCTTAATGAAAACCGCGGCAGTGGCGGCACCGCCAATGACCTTGAGCTTGCACTACAAGTCGGCTACACCAAAGACGTACACCAGTACCTCATGAACATAGACAGAAACGGGCGTTATTGGATTCAAATCCACTACGAGGGTGCCAATACCGGCATGGACGTGTACCACGTTACCCACATAGATGTCTGCAACATCTACACTCCGGTGAGTGTGTATGTTAAGGATCTCAACACCAGAAGGGGCGCTCTCACGGACTACGTTAAGCTCACCCTTCCGGGCAATGCCACCTATGGAATTCCCTATGACCTTGATGGCATCACGGTGCTGGATGCTGCTCACGCGTTGCTTGGATACGACGAGCTCACCTACCTGCGCAATGACAGCATGGACACTACTTACTGGAATATGGTTGTGCCCGGCGCACCCTTTGCCCCTACTGCCATGAATGCAGCGTCCGCATTGATAACCCTCGATACCACTGTTGATGAGAGCGCAGACCCGGTTCCTGAGAATTCCTTTAACAAGAAATACTATACCGTTCTCTACGGCCTGGCCGACATCTGGCATGTGGTAACCACTTACTTTGTGGATCAGGACGGACTTGCCATAGACGGGCAGGACCAGGTTGAATACTTTGCCGAAAAAGGGCAGCCCTTTGTTCTGAGCGACAGAAACCCCCTCCCGATAATTGCGGATTACACCTTTGAGAACTGGAGAATTGCTCCTGATGGAGCACTGCAAAACAGCAACGACGTTACCGTGGCTGATGTGCAAGACGATGTGCATATCAATCTTATTTACTACAGCCAGAGCACTTTGACCATCTCTCATTCAGTGCTTGGCCATTACAGCGACTCAAGAAAAGAATTTGACTATACCCTCCACATCACCAATAGCTACGATGCTCTGCCGGCGGATGACCCCATGTTCTATGTCATCTACACAAAGGTGCCCACTTACGGCATGACGGTGCACGCTGACGGCGAACTGGTGCTGGATGAGTTTGGCACAACAAGCTTTAAGCTCAAGCACGGCGAATCCATAGAGATTCACGGAGTTTCGCTGGGCAGCAAGGTGCGCATTGTGATGGAAGACGATCGCAACTATGATCCCTCCTTTAAAGACAGCGTTGAAAGCTATTCAGAAGAAGGCTTTGACACCGGTGGAGAAACCGGTGCGTACAGGAGTATGTCCGTAGAACGTGTCTTTGATTTTTCCAACGAGCGCAAGCATGTAGTGACTACTGACTTTCATATTGGCAACTTTGAACTGTTCCTCTTGATGATTCTTTCGGCGTTTGTGACTCTCCTGGTCATTTTGATTGAAATCAGGCTGCGTCGCTCCAAGAAAGGGCAGGCACACTGAGATGACTGCGCGCGTATCACATACCATGCCATACGGCGCAAGGGGTTCCAAGGCACGCCCCGGCAAGCTCAGCCTCAGTGAGGCAAAGCTGCTGGAGTCTGTGCTGGACGAGCAGTCAAAGCAGGCAGAGGCTCCCTTAGGTGAGCAGGCTTTGCAGGTGGAGGCTCCCGCAGATGAGCAGACTTTGCTGGTGGAAGCTCCCTCAGAAACGCAGCCCGAGCAGGCAGCAGAGGCTCCCACTAAAGAGCAATCCAAAAAAGCAGCCAAAGACTCCTCAGAAACCACGTTGTTTCACGAGCTCAAGATGCTGTTTGCCAAGCTCGCCGCTATGGCGGTGGTCTGCTTGCTGCTTCTCACCTTTGTCTTTGGTCTGCACTACAACGTTGATTCTGACATGCATCCAGCAGTCAAAGACGGAGACCTGGTTTTATACAACCGCTGGAGCAAAGACTACGTTGCCGGCGACCTTGCCGTACTCTCCTATCAAGGAGAAACGCAGGTGCGCCGCGTGATTGCTGTGGCCGGCGATACGGTAGATATCGTCAGGGAGGGCCTGGTTGTTAACGGGGCTCTCAAACAAGAACAAGATATTACTGAATTAACCCAACGCTATGCAGGAGGGGTTGATTTTCCCATTACATTGCAAACAAACGAGATATTTGTCCTGGGTGATGCGAGGGGAGGTGCAACGGACAGTCGTATCTATGGCTTGGTACAGATAGACAACACTCACGGAACGGTAATGACCCTACTAAGAAGACGAGGCTTGTAAAACCACCCCTGTTGCCCCCCCAACAGGGACCACCGACAAAACGTAACAAAGCAATTTAGGAGGTAATGAAATGAAAAAGATTTTGAAAGTACTGACAGCTGGTATGCTCGCACTGGCCCTGACCTTTGGCCTTATGACAACCGCTGTCGCAGCGCCCGACGATCCTGCCGCGGCAACGGATGATGCCGTTATTACCAAGGTTGTAAGGACGCCTGTTGGCACAACTCTTCCGGCATTGATGAACTTTGAGTTTGTTTTTGCTCCGGTCAGCTTTAACGAAAGCACGCTGCCCGTTGATGTTGCCAAGTTGCCGGTAATAGGCACCAATAACGTTATGACCATTGGATTCAACGCCACTGATGCAGATATTGAAGCCACCACTGGTGGTGTCACTATCTACTACCTGGAGTCAGGATCAATCTTTGAAAACGTGGTGTTTGGCCAGGCAGGTATTTATGAGTGGCAGCTCACAGAAAACGATGCTACCTACTCCGTGCACACCGAGGCGGGCTTTATTGAGAAGGTAGAGTATTCAGAAGCCGTCTACACCTTTAAGGTCTATGTTAAAGAAGATGGGGGCGATCTTGTTATCACCCATGTAGGCGTAATTCAGACCAAAGATGATGCCGGTGAAGATGTAGATGAAGGCGAACAAGGAAAAACCAACCCCTCACCTGGTGGCGGCTCGGGCACGAGCTATCTCTACAGCCAACTAGTTTTCACCAACGGCTACGAGAAAACCCCTGAGCCCACAATTCCCGGAAATCCCGATCCCACCAATCGTGCTGACTGGACCTTTTCTGTTGGTAAAACTGTAACTGGTGACTTTACCGGCTCGAGCAATGTTTTTGACTTTAACCTCACCCTCACCATACCTTCACTGGTGTTTGGCGATGTCAAAACCTGCACCGGCTACTTTGTAGAAGAAGTGAGCGGCGCGTATCAACTGGTTGCAGGCGTGAGCCCCATCGTCTTTACTTCTGGTGAAGTAGAGGACTTTACGCTGACACATGGCCAGTTTTTGGTGTTTGTTGACGCAAAAGTTGGTACAGGCTTTGCAGTGGGCGAAGGCGCACACGCAGGCTTTACCCCAAAAGTTAAGGTGACTTATAGCCCCGCACTTGGTTTGCCGGTCTCTGCCGAAGTGGCTGCCGGTGCCGACGAGTCATTGGCACTCCCCCGGTCAGGCTTTAATAGCGACCTGCTCTTTGTTGGAGAAAAAGGTACTGAAGTTGCCTTTACCAACGACCGCGGCGCCATCACCCCTATGGGCATCATCATGGCCGATCTTCCCATCATTGCTTTGGTGCTCCTTTCAGCTGCAGCCCTCATAGGCTTGGCTGCAATCAGAGCTCGTATCAACAAAGAGAAGAAAAACGCCCAAGCCAGTGTCAGCGTCAACAGCCACGACAGCAACTAAAGCAGCTGCACAAGTGGTTTGAGAGTTAAACGGAAAGTAAAGAAAAGGGCGAGGGCTGTGATGGAAAAGTCAAGAGTACACAGCCCCGCCCCTGGTAAAGAGAAGGTTTCATGAGTATAGCAGTAAACATAGGCAAAAAGACAGTGAAGATGGCTCACTCTTTAGTGGAAATCACGCTTCTCTTTGTCATTCTGCTTTTGGCTGCCTTGGTTGGCTTTACAGCCTGGGATTCTAACAAGGTCTACGGAGCGGCTGATCCCAGTCAATATGAAATCTACAAACCTTCAGCAGATAATGACGGTCTCTCCTTTTTGGAGCTCCAAACAATCAACCCCGAGGTAATTGCCTGGCTCACGGTATATGGCACGCACATTGACTACCCCGTAACTCAAAGCTCTGACAACTTTAAGTATGTCAATACCAACGCCAAGGGCCGCTACTCCTTATCCGGGGCGGTTTTTGTGGACGCGGGCTGCAGTGCGGATTTCTCGGACTTTAACACGCTCGTCCACGGCCACCATATGGATAAGAGTGTGATGTTTGGAGAGATTGGTGATTTTTCTGATAAGGATTATTTTAATGCCCGGCACTACGGTTCGCTGTACTTTGACGGGCAAGATCACGGAATACAGTTTTTTGCCTTTCTCCATGTTAACGCCTATGACACCGAGGTGTACAGGATAAAAATCCTCAAGGAAGAAGAGCAAGAAGCCTATCTGGAATTGCTTCTTAAAAGCGCCCAGCACACACGCAACGTTCCCGTAACAACAGACGACAGAATCATCTTGCTCTCAACCTGCTCACAAAGCTCAACTGATGGGCGAAGCATACTCGTGGGCAGAATAACCGATGAAACTTTTGACGACCCTTTCTACAGAGAAAGCTTGATTCCGCGGATAGACGGCTTATCCAGCCTCTGGGAGCAAGCTCCCCTCTGGGGCAAGATTATTGTGGTTGCCCTGTTGTTTACGCTGTTGCTGTGGTTGATACCCGTGCGGGCGCTTAAGAAGCGTTCACAAAAAAGGGCAGTTACAAATGCCCAGCAGAGGAGATGAAGAAACATGGCAACCAGAGTAACAAGTAAGAACAAAGCCATGCGGGTCTCGCGATTTATCAAGGGACTTATAGCTCTCAGCCTGGCCCTGTTCTGCCTGATGTATCTGATGCCGGCAACGGTTGCGGCTGCGGCAGGGCCTGCAGAGCTCAGGCTGACTATTCAGCAAAGCTTTACTGCTTCAGGAACTGCCACGCCGCCGAGCGAAACTTTTAGCTATCGATTGGCACCCGAGGTGTCATCAAACCCCACCCCGGCAGGGAACGGTATTGACTATACCTTCACCATCAGGGGAACAGATGAGGTGGATGTAGGGCCGTTGTATTTTTACCAGGAAGGTGTCTACCGGTATGAGCTGAGACATATAACGGCAACAGCGTCTGGTTATGTTTTTGATGCAGAAGTCTATAAGGTGGAGATTCATGTAGCAAGCGATATGAAGGTAGTTGTTGTGGCAATCAAGAGTAACGGCAAAAAGGCTGACGTGCTAGCGTTTAGTCATAGCTTTAGTGGCACAGCGCCAAAGCCTGATGATAAGCCTGGTCCAGTGCCTACTCCTCCTCCTTCGGTTGTTATTGTGCCGGGCCCAACGCCCGCGCCCATAACGGTTATTGTGCCTAATCCGGTTATTCCCCCGCTGCCGGTGGTTGTGCCGGATAGTGGAAATCAGCAGCCGGCAACACAGACTGAGGAGCCAACCGTTTCAATCATTGACCCGGTTATGGAGGCACTTGAAGCCCCCGGCGTGCTCAGTATCAATTTATTTGGCCTTGAGGTTCCTCTCTTTGGTGGACTGGGATACTGGGGGCTGGCAAATCTAGTGCTTTGCCTCGCTGCCGGTGTGCTTACCTTCACCATTTGGTTCCGCGCATTCTTGGCAGAGCGTGCCAAAAGCAAAGCTGCTGCTGCGCGCTATAAAAGAAGTCCCGAGGATTCTGAGAGTGGACTGCTCACCGGAGATCAGGATAAGCCGCAACTGCACCAAAGGCTCAGTCTTGGCTGGCTTGCCACGGCGGTTACCGCAACTGCAGTGGGCATCTTCCTGTTTGTTTTTACGGTGGATTTGAGCAAGAGCATGGCACTGGCCGATGCCTGGACCATCTGTTATGCGGTGCTTTTCATGCTGGTAATTGCAGCATTGGTATGCGCCCGCAAACAGGGTGCACCCAAGGGTTCTGCCAAAGGCAAGCAACCCGCCTAAATAAACAATACGCTACAATTCTATTCCTTACAACTCGCTGGCTTTGATCCCCAGCGGTTGTAAGGAATTTTTTTGTGTTGATTGAAAAAACCAATTTGAGGAGAAACAGTGACAAGACAGCAAAAACGAGCCATTACCATTCAAGATATCAGCTGCATGGGCCGGTGCTCACTCACGGTGGCGCTTCCCATACTTTCTGCCACCGGCGTGGAGACCATCATTCTGCCAACAGCCATACTCTCAACCCACACCGGTGGTTTTACCGGTTACACCTTTCGTGACCTCACGGAAGATATAGATCCCATCTGCGCGCACTGGCAGGAGCTGGGAGTTGAGGCCGATGCCCTCTACACCGGTTACCTGGGCAGCGCGGAGCAGCAGCAGCAGATTGCGCGGATTTTTGATGACTTTGGTGCGGGTGATCCTCTTATATTGGTTGATCCGGCTATGGCTGATGCTGGTGAGCTCTACCCCGCTTTTGACCTGGACTTTGCCCGTGGCATGACCACTCTGGTTGCCAAGGCCTCTCTCACGGTGCCTAATATCACCGAGGCATGTCTGCTGCTTGAAAAGGAGTATCCGGGTGAGGACTACGATCAAGCCTGGATTGAGCAGACCATGCGGGAGCTCTCTGCTTTAGGACCGCGTCAGGTGGTCTTGACCGGCGTGTCCTTTGAGGAGGGTCGACTCGGTGCTGCGGCTTACGATGCTGAGCTTGATACCGTGTCTTACTACTTTACCGAGCGAATCCCCGGGTACTTCCACGGCACCGGAGATATCTACTCAAGCACCCTGCTTGCCGCTCTCTTAAACGACAAAAGCCTGGTGGAAGCCATAGGCATCGCCTGCGAGTTCACCGTTGGCGCCATTCGCCGCACCGTAGCAGCAGGCACCGAGCCCCGCTACGGCGTAGATTTTGAAAACGAGATTGGGAACCTGCTGCAACTCATCCAGTAGGGTGGTACAGAGAGGGACGGGGTTTGGTGTGGTACAGGAGGGACGGGGTTGGTGTACCACTTTTTGCC
>WRBR01000068.1 GCA_009784425.1 Coriobacteriia bacterium
CCCAGGCGCTCGATATTCTCAAGCCTGAGCTTGGTGTGCATGCCACCCTGCACTATGGCAAAGAGGGCCTGCTTGGAGTTTTGGTGGCTCAGGCGGCAACGCCTTGCCCAGGCGGCCGAACGCTGCATGGCGAGTTCTACCTCGCCAAACTCTGCTTCATAGGGTGCGCACACGTCGAGCTGCATGATGATGTCAGCACCCAGCTGCTGCTGAATGAGCATGTTGTCTTCTGGTGTCCAGCGGTGCTCTGAGCCGTCAAGGATTGATCTGAAGGTGACCCCTTCGTCATCGAGCTTCATCGTGTCTCTCAGGCTAAAGACCTGAAAGCCACCGCAGTCGGTGAGTATGGGGCGCGGCCATGCCATGAATGAGTGTAGGCCGCCAGCATCTTGAATCAGTTGTGTGCCGGGCCTCAAATACAGATGATACGCGTTGGCGAGGATTATCTGCGCGTTTAGCTCCAGCAGCTGTGCGCGTGTGAACGCTTTTACTGTTGCATGAGTGCCAACCGGCATAAAGACCGGCGTTTCTAGAGGTCCGTGAGGAGTATGCAGCACCCCCGCCCTTGCGCCACTCTTCTCATCAACTGCCTGTATCTCAAAGCTAAAGTTTTGGTTCATCTACTCATCCTCAGACAATCAACATTGCGTCGCCAAAAGACAGGAGCCGATACCGCTCCTCCAGTGCCTGCCTGTAGGCTTCCATCATTGCGTCGTATCCGGCAAAGGCCGCCACCAGCATCAATAAGGTTGAGCGCGGGGTATGAAAGTTGGTTATCAGCGCATCAACAACCTTAAAGGTATAACCCGGGGTGATATAAAGATTGGTGCGGGATCTGTTGGTGGGCGCGAGCCCTCCCTCAGCACCTGCGGCACTCTCAAGCGTGCGTACCACCGTGGTGCCCACGGCAATGACACGCCCTCCCCTCTCTTTGGTTGCCTGAATCGCTCGCACTGCCTCGTCAGGTATCGTGTAGGCCTCACTATGCATTTTGTGGTCTGCAATGTATTCCTCTTCTACCTTTCTAAAGGTGTCCAGGCCAATTTCAAGGCAGACTCTTGTGAGTGTGCAGCCTTTGCGCTGAGCTTTCTCTAAGAGCTCCTCTGTAAAGTGAAGGCCTGCAGTAGGTGCAGCCGCGGAGTTTTGCTTGCGTGCATAGACGGTTTGATAGAGTGAAGTGTCTCCCCGATAATCCTTAATATAGGGAGGGAGTGGTAAGGTGCCAAGCTGCTGGAGTGCATCGTTCACGCTCGCAAAGCCCAAAGCCTCAAGCTTCAAAATGCGCTGGCCTTTGCCTTGTTCGCTTGACCAGTCCATGACTTCTGCCGTGATGCCGTCAAAGTCTATCTTGCTCCCTGGCTTGAGTCGTCTCCCGGGTTTGACCAGCGCCTCCCAGTGTTGCTGGGCAGGGTCGTTAGTGTCTCTCTCAGGCAGCCTGTGCAGCAAGAGCACTTCTGCTGCACCCTCACCAGCCACCTTCTGCCCCACAAGGCGCGCGGGCAAGACCTTGGTGTCGTTTACCACCAACAGATCTCCGGGCATCAGGTAATCCAAGACATCCGTGAACCTTTTGTGCTCAATTGAATTATCCAAACGATTAAGCACCAAGAGCCTGCAAGACTCCCGCGGCTCAGCAGGACTCTGTGCAATCAGCTCATCTGGCAAGATGTAATCAAATGCGTCAGTTTTCAAGGCGAGTCTTTCTGGCTTTTCGTTCAATTTGAGCTTCTTCTTTGGAGTATCTGCAGCCGCAGTAGTTTTGGCGGTACATCCCAAGGCTTTGAGACCTCTGCACAGAAACGTGATAGCTTTTGCGCCAGTCTGTCTCAAGAGCTTCAAGACCCTGCACTTCGGCAGAAGAAACAAGTGAGCTGTGTACTTCCTCTACAAATTGATAAGGCGATATTGTCAGCGTGGTGTCAAGGAAGCTCAAGCCATGAGCCGCAGCGTAAGCAGCTGACTCCTTAAATCGCAGGTCGTAACACGCCCTGCAACGTTTCTTCTTGGCCAGCTCCATCTGCGCTAAGTTAGTAGAGTCCTCAATTAACGGGTACGGACCTCCCCAAACGCCCACCTGCTCTTCCCAGGCATCACAATCATAGGCGCCTAACTCCAAAGAAACACCCTGTGCATCAAGAAAAACCCGCAGAGTATCAAGTCGGCGGAGGTATTCGTCTTTAGGATGTATATTGGGATTGTAGAAATAAAGAGAGAGCTGTTGTTGCTCTCGTAGATACGTTTCCAGGGGAATCAGAGAACACGGTGCACAGCAGCAATGCAAGAGGAGCGTTTTGTCGTTATCAATCATGATTAGATTTTAACGCATCTAGGCGCAATGCTCCACCTGTCTGCGTCTCAACACCGAGCACAAAACGCCCAAACCCTCATAGTATCAAAATGAAAGGGCAGCCAGATTTTTCCCCAGCCGCCCTTCAAAACTAGTTTCAGTAGAAATTAGTTGGTTAAACGCACATTGCTCGCCTGAAGCTTGCCTTCGCGTCCTGTAGTGATGTCAAACTCAACATCTGCATTCTCTTCCAGGGTCTTGAAACCGTCGCCCTGAATCTCAGAATAGTGAACAAAAAGATCCTCTCCCTCATCGCGAGCGATGAAGCCATATCCTTTGTCCGGGTTGAACCACTTTACCTTACCTTCTGCCATGTCGTGCCTTTCTTTCGTGCTCTTTTGAGCAGTAACGCGCAGCAATTATGCAACCAAGCATAGGTTGCTGCAAACCAGAGGTCTGATAGACCTTCGTAATAGTCTAACATAGTAGTCAGTTGTTTAATTGTAAAGAATAGAGATATTTTCTAGCAATTTTAAGGGCGCTTTTTGGCAGTTAAACGGTCAAATCATCTCTTTTGTAGGCGCAAAGCCCTCTTTTTAGTCCTCTTGTTGCGCACTAAAGTACTCAAGCAGCTTGGTCTCAACCAAGGGGGTAACCCACCGGGAGATATCGCCTCCCAAAGAGGCAAGCTCCTTGACCATCGAGGAGGAAAGGTACATATAGCGAGGATTGGCCATGATAAACATGGTCTCAAGGTTGCGGTTTAGCTGGTAGTTGATTGAGGCCTGCTGAAACTCCCATTCAAAGTCTGTTACTGCTCTGAGACCCTTGACTATGGAGTCAACGCCCATGTCTTCGGCAAACGTCACGAGAAGATTGTCAAAGAGACACACCTCAACGTTGGAGAGACCAGAGACCGCATCCTCGATGAACGCCACGCGCTCCTCTTCGCTGAATATGGGGCCGGCGCCTTTTCTTGGAGAAGCTGCTACCGCAACAAAGACCTTGTCAAAGACCCGGGCCGCCCTCTCGATGATGTCAATATGCCCCAGGGTGACCGGGTCGTAGGTGCCGGGAATCAAGGCTCTGTTCATTCTTCCTCCTCATCAGGCGTGCAACAAAGATAGAAATCAAGGTGAATCGTACCGTATTTCTTGGCCCTTACCAAGTTGAGAACCAGGGTGTGTGGGGTGTCTACAAGGGTGATGCCGCCCAAGCTCTCTTTGGCTGTGCGTGCGTGCTCATAACTTATCAGGCTGTGTTCCTTGAGCAGCTTGGCCTGGGCAAGCGTTATCAGAAGCTTACTCATACGTTCTGCGGTGAGTTTGTAGGGCGGATCAAGAATCACCAGGTCAAAGGCAGGCTCATCCTTGAGAAAATCAGATAGCTGTGAAGAAAGGGAATCTAAGTGACACGATTTTGCCTGGGTATCGCTGAGCCCCAGTTGAGCGATGTTCTCTCTGAGCACGGCAAGGGACTTTTTGTCGTTTTCTAAAAACTGGCAAAAGCCTGCTCCTCGCGAGAGGAGTTCCAGCCCCAGCGCTCCGCTTCCGGCAAACACATCCAGCACTCTGAGGTCTTGCAGCCCTCCCTCAGACAAAATGCTTGTTATGCTTGATGCCCAGGCCTCACGAACCCTGTTGGTGGTGGGACGGGTGTTTTTACCCTCAATTGACTGGATTCTTCTCCCCTTATATATGCCGGAGATAATGCGCATGTCAGTTGCTTGTTTCATTCTCTGAGTGTTGCAGCTCACTGCGAAGATGCTGGTGCTCGGGCAATGCTAGGAGTGGGTCTTGCTCCAGTAGCTTGTTGACATCAACGTGAGCCGCCTCAATCATGGCGCGATCTCTGACTACATTGATGAGGCTGAGTGAGCCGGCGCCGTGCTGGCGGGTTCCGGTGATGTCGCCTTCGCGTCTTTCTTGCAGGTCGGCTTCTGCCAGCTTGAGGCCGTCGGTGTACTTCTCAAGCGAGCGCAGGCGCCTCCGCGCCTTTTCACCGGGTCTGGTGGCTACCAGAAACACTTCTGCATCCTTGGTGCCGCGGCCTACGCGCCCACGCAACTGATGGAGCTGCGCAAGCCCAAAGCGGTTGGCGTCAAGAACAATCATTACTGTTGCATTGGGTACATCGATGCCCACCTCGATGACAGTTGTCGAGACCAATACCTGCACCTCGCCCGATTTAAAATCTGACATAATGCGCTGCTTGTCTTCACTTTTTACCCGAGAGGTGAGCAGCTCAATGCGATGATTGGGAAACACCTGCGTTTGCAGATGTACAAGCTCTGCTTCAGCAGCTGCAATATATGGCTCATCGAGAAAACCAAATAAATCGTCCAGGTAGTGCTCCGCCTCGCTTTCTGAAGGCGGAGGAGCCGAGATATAGGGGCAGACGATAAAGGCCTGCTCTCCCCTGCTGAGGGCCTGCCGCACAGCCGCATAGGCCAGCTGCGCGACCTTGCTGTCAATGAGCGTGGTGCGCGTAGTGGCCTTGCCAGGCCTGTTTTGCAGATAGCTGGTTTTGACATTTCCGTAAAGCACCAGAGCAAGTGAGCGCGGGATAGGCGTAGCCGTCATGCTGAGAAAATCAGCTGCTGGACTCTTTGCAATGAGGGTCTCTCGGTGCTCCACCCCAAAGCGGTGTTGTTCGTCGATGACAATGAGCGAGAGTTGCTTGAACTGCACGTTGGGCTCTATGAGCGCGTGGGTGCCAAACGCAACTGAGACCTCCCCGCTGTTGATACTTTCGTAAGCCTCTTGGCGCTGCTTGGCACTGAGCGCTGAGGTCATAAGAACCCAGCTCACACCCAGTTGGTCAAGCAGGGGCCCAAGAGAGGCTGCATATTGCTGTGCCAGTATCTCAGTAGGGGCCATCATGGCTGCCTGCCAACCGCTTTGCACAGAAGCAAGGATGGCATAAAGGGCCACTACCGTTTTTCCGGAGCCAACGTCACCCAGCAAGAGTCTGTTCATGCGAGCGGGCGCGCGCATGTCAGCAAGAATCTCCGTCACAGCCAGTTGCTGAGACTCAGTTAGTGCAAAAGAAAGCAGGGGCCTCAGCTTTTCAGTGAGCCTGGTGCCGGCACTGTGCTCAAAACCGCTGTAACCCTGCATCTGCTGCGCATCGTGATAGGCAAGGCCCATCTGAGCATAAAAGACCTGCTCATAGGCAAGGCGCCTCCGTGCCTGTGCAAGTTCATCTGCCGTAGAGGGAGTGTGAATGTTGTGCCAGGCTATCTGCCTGCTCACCAGCCTGCGTGACACCCTCAAAGGCGCCGGCAGTGGGTCCAAAGGCTCAGATACCAGCTTGCGTGACTCCAAAACCAGGCGCTTAATCCAATTTGAGCTTATCAGATTGTTGGCATGATATACGGGCGCAATGCCCACAGGGTTTGGCCCAGACTCAACACTTGAGATCTCACCATCTTGCTCCAGGCTTTGGCCTTCAAGCTGCTCAGTGGTCACCAGGGTGTGCAGTGGCGAAAGCATGTGCGGCAGGCCACCTTGGTGATCTACCTTTCCCAGGAGCAAAATCATCTTGCCCACGGTGAGCGTATCAGCAAGCCATCTTTGATTGAACCAGATTGCCTTGAGGGTCCCGGTTTTGTCGGTGATGGTCACCTCAGACAAAAAGCCGCCCTTGGAGGTTTTGCGACCCTTGGCTTCATGAATAGTGCCCAGAACCGCCTTTTTCTCACCCAAAGGCAAGTCGATGATGTTGACCACTTGAGAAAAATCGTCATACCTAAAGGGATAGTGCTCAAGCAAGTCACGTATCGATTGAATACCCAGCTCGCGGAGCCCGTCCAAGCGTTTGCCATGAGCAAAGCGTACAGCAGAAACATCGCTTGCAAGGGATTGGGTTTGTTCCGTACGCGCAGGCATAAGGTGCAGCCCAGCAACTACTCCGCGGCCAATATTAAGGGGTAGAGCGGCTGGTCGCCCCGTTGGCAATCGGTTTCAAGGTCGGGCCATTGATCTTCAATGCGGCGGTTAAGCACCTCGAGTTGCTCATCGGTAAAATCAGCGCCGGCTAGCAAGGTAAGTACGTCTGCGTCCTCCGTAATGATCTCTACCAGCTCTAAGGCAACCTCAGAAACATCCCAACCAACCACCTCAATGCCCTTTTCGGTGATACCGATAACGTCACCCTTGGCAATGCTGCTGCCGTTGGCTGCCTTTGCCTTTTTAACGGCAGTGGTGACCTCAGCGGTCTTAACCGCGGCAATAGCCTCGGTCATGGCGGCAACGTTGTCCTCAAGGGTGCCATCGGGATTAGCCACAAAAAGCGCAGAAAACGACTGCGGTACGCTGGTAGTGGGCACAACAGCAGCGGGTTTGCTGGAGTTGGCCACCGCGGCGTTGGCGGCAAGGATGATATTGCTGTTATTGGGGAAGATAATGATTGACTTGGCGTTGACCGCCTCTATAGCGTCGATAAAGTCCTTGGTTGAGGGGTTCATGGTTTGCCCGCCAGAGACCACATAGTCAACATCCTGAGATTCCAAGATACGGGCTATACCCTGGCCAGACGCCACTGCAATAAAGCCAATCTCCTTTGGCGGAGCGTCAGGTGCAACGGCACCAGAAGCGCCGGTTGAGCCGGCACCTAAGGCACCGCCCATCAGGCCTTGCGCCCTCTCGGTGCTCTGGGCCTGCATGTTATGGACATGCACATCGGCAACCTGGCCACGCTCGGTCATATAGGAAAGCACCGTGCCGGGCTCGTTGGTGTGTACGTGAATCTTGTAGTGAGGCGATGCTCCTACCAGGAGTTCACAGTCACCCACGCTCTCAAGAAAGTCCAACGCGGCTCTTTCATCTAACTCCTCTGCGGTAAAGAGAAACTCCGTGCAGTAGAGGTAGTCGCTCCCCTCCCAGTCGTTCACCTGCTCAATGGCCACCAGGGGCTCAGGTCTCGAAAGACTGTCTGTGCTGGGTATAAAGGCCTCATCACCAGTTAACGTTGCGGTGAAGGCCTCCAGCATAATGGCGAGGCCAAAGCCACCGGCATCAACCACGTTGTTCTCTTTGAGGATAGGTAGCAAGTCCGGCGTGCGGCGCACCGAAATCATGGCCTCGGCTGCAATGGCCTGCATGCACTCCAAACCGCTCAAGCCTTCTTCGGCAGCCTTGGTGGCCGCTTCCGCGCAGTCCTTCAGCACCGTGAGTATGGTGCCCTCCACCGGTTTACGCACCGCATTGAATGCCACGGAAACACTACGGTTAGCTGCAAAGGCAATCGTTTCGGCATCAAAGGTGTCGGCACCCTGTAGACCCTCGCAAACACCTCTGAGGATCTGTGAGGTGATAACCCCCGAGTTGCCTCTGGCTCCCATGAGAGAGCCGTGGGTTACTGCTCGGTAGACATCTGCATTCGATGCGTCCTCGGGCAAGGCTGCAAGTTCCTTGATAACCGTGTCTATGGTCAGCGCCATGTTGGTGCCGGTGTCGCCATCTGGCACCGGAAAGACGTTAAGGCGGTTAATATCTTCTTTTTTCTCATTCAGAGCTAAATCAGCAGC
This sequence comes from Coriobacteriia bacterium, assembly GCA_009784425.1. Taxonomy (GTDB): domain Bacteria; phylum Actinomycetota; class Coriobacteriia; order Coriobacteriales; family UBA8131; genus WQXH01. The sequence goes on from WRBR01000068.1 coordinate 7,818, forward strand.
ATAAATAGCCCGTACGATATGTTGTTGTGACAGGTGGCTCATGTATACAATTCCTTAAGGTTTGAGGGCAAGACTCTCCCCGGTTGCATAGTCATTGCTTTACCTGGAGCGCTCTGGGCCCCTCGGTGTACTGCGGATTCCCTGAACATGCACGGTTACGTCCTTGACCTTGAGTCCAGCGTAAACCTCCAGGACAAAACGTACTCTGTCGGCCAAGTTGTTAGAAACAGTTGAAAGACTCATGCCGTACTCAATGACAACATAGAGTTTTGCACTGATGCCGTCTTCTTCAGTTTGAATAGTGACTCCACGGTGCAGAGCACGTGCCGGCAAAAGCTTGGCAATTCCGTCTTGGAAAGTAGGGGCAGTCATGCCAACAACGCCATAGCTCTCAAGAGCGGCGTATCCTATCAAGTCAGCAATAACATTGTCGGTGACGATAAGTGTGCCCCCAACTGGGCTGGGTACATTATCGGGCAATTCAGTCATAGTAATCCTCAACATTTCCTGTTGTGCTCTAGCTGTTAGGCGCATTGCTCAAAGGAGTAATTATAGCAGTTACTGTTATTTGTGTTGAAACGCTGAATATGCTAAGATTCCCTGTCTGTGTTTAGCCCTGCCCAGCGCAGGAATCAATGAGAAAGGCAAAAAGTGGCAAACATCAAGAGCCAAAAGAAGCGCAACCTAACCAACGAAAAGTCGCGCCTCCGCAATAAGTCAGTTAAAAGCGAGCTCCGCACACTTACCCGTCAAGTCCAAGATGCTGTAGCCGAAGGCGATAGCGAAAAAGCCAAAGAAAAAGCTGAACGCACCTGCAGAAAGCTTGATAAAGCCGTAAGCAAGGGCGTTATCCACAAAAACCAGGCCGCCAACAAAAAGTCCGGCATTGTTAAGCTGGCTAACGGCGTAGAGTAGTCACTCGCGTCACTGAGAGCGGTATCACGGGTCGCTAAAGCGGCCCGTTTCTTTTTGAGGGGGACGAATAAATCGTCACATTTGTTTCAATATGTGACGATTTATACGTCCCTCTGTCACATCTGAGGTTTCATGTGATAGTATACTCATTCGTATTTGAGCAATAATCATTCTGGTACGGGCCGTTAGCTTAGTTGGTAGAGCAGGGGACTCTTAATCCCAAGGTCCGGGGTTCGAGTCCCCGACGGCCCACCAAATTCACCGCATCACCTTTTGCTACATATTCCGGAGATTGTAATGAGTATTGATAATTTGCGCAAACTCAATGATAAGTTAGACAACATTTCACCCTCCTCCCCATGTGAAGTGTATGCTTTGGAGGCAGTAAGAGAGGCCATTAGTGCTGCTGAAAGTGGGAACTTTGGAGTGGGAGCTATTCTTGTTGATGACCAGACAGGTGAGATTGTCTGCCGTGGCAATAACAAGGTTTTCTCTCGTCACAGAAGCGACCTGCACGCGGAAATGGATCTTCTCAACACTTTTGAGTCAAAACATGGCAGCAAAAGCAGAGAGCTACTCAAGGGAATGACCCTTTATACCTCGTTAGAATCCTGCCCCATGTGCCTCTGTAGGATTATCACCTCCGGGGTTGCCCGGGTATTTCACGTTGCTGACGATGAGCTGGGCGGCATGGTACACCTCTACAGGCAACTGCCTGAAACCTGGCAAGAAATCTCAGCCAACAGAGTATTCCAAAAGGCCGATTGCTCCCCAGAGCTCTCAGAGCTAGCCTTTAAAGTCTTCCTCGCTACAGCCAACTTAGACAATCAGCTGTAGCGAGTTTCTCAAAGCATGTGCTCATAGTTATGCTATAGTTTTCAAGCTGCATTTGAGAGCAGCAGAGTTGTAGTGTCGGGTTGTGGCGCAGTTTGGTAGCGCACTTGACTGGGGGTCAAGGGGTCGCAGGTTCAAATCCTGTCAACCC
>WRBR01000069.1 GCA_009784425.1 Coriobacteriia bacterium
CCAATGTCGTGGAGCACTGCGCCTAAGACGATGTCTTGCACCTCGCCATCCGGCAGCTTCATTTCTTGCGCTATGCTGCTAGCAACGTAGGCTACCTTCTTGTGATGCTCGTTTATGATGGGCGATACCAAATCCACGGTCTCAGAGATCGCGTTAACAAAGTCAACAACCGATATGGACTGATCGAGATACATTTTTGCCTTCCCGGGATTTGAGCACCTTGCTGGGGGTTTTGGCTCAATCCTCTGTCGTTTCTACCTACGACTATTTCTCTGCATACAGAGTACTCTGGTATTTTGTCCAATGGCACACCCCGGAATTCGGTTTTTTCTGGAAATACAGAGCCCAACTCAACGCGCATTGCATCGCAAACCTCACCCCAACGAAAATGGGGGGTTTGCGCTCACATATTGGCTAAAAACAGCGCATTTTGGGTATAAAAAACCTCTAGATACGCCCGGATTTTTCAACTGCAAGAGTGACTCACTGGAGAAAGTGACTCAGTCAGCAAGCTCAGCAATTTGTTTCTGTCTTGGGGCCCCGGCTCGCTCCAGTATGTGTTTGCCAGCTTGCGGCTTAGCCTAGTCGCTCACCCCCAAGTCAGAAGCCAAACAGCTGAGCTTGCTGACTGAGTCACTTTCTCCAGTGAGTCTGGTGCAGAAGGGACGGGGTTGGTTGGTGGAACAGGGGGACGGGGTTAGTGTTCCAATTTGACCAAGGTCAAATTGGAACACTAACCCCGTCCCCCTGTTCCACCAAGCTGGGACACCAACCCCGTCCCTCTGTTCCACAATAGGCAAGGCCGGTGAAGGGGGTAAGTTTTCACCGGCCTTGCAGATGTCGAGTCGGGTGAAGAGGGTAAGGCTTCACCGGCCCTGACACTCGAGTTGATAAAGCTCTGGTCTTACGCCGTGCACGCCAAGCGAGGGTAACTTGAGCCCTTTTGTACTCTGCTTGGCGCCTTTCTTTCTGTTGGACAGTAGTTGTCCATATTCATGAATCTCTCGTATTCCTTGCGAGCCTTCCTTTGTGCCAGGCTGCGCACATTGTTGACATGAGAGAAGTTGTTATAAACAAGACTGACGGTTTGCTTGTCGATTGCGCCGGTCTCTGCCATAGAAAATAGGGTCTGGATGGCTTCTTCGCGGTTCATTCCGTCTCGGTAGGGTCTGTCTTCGGTCAAGGCGGTCATCACGTCTGCAACGGCCATGACGCGCGCCAGCTTGGAAAAGTCCTTGCCTTTGATGTGAAAGGGGTATCCGTTGCCGTCTGCGCGCTCATGATGATGCGCTGCCCATGCGGCAATACTCTCCAGGCCTTTGATTCTGTTAAGCACGGCATAGGTGTAGTAGGTGTGCTTCTTGATTGTGTTGTATTCCCTGGTGTCCAAGGATCCTTTTTTCTCCAGGATGTCGTTGGGCACTGATATCTTTCCCAGGTCGTGGAGCAGGCCCGCTATCTCCATCAGCCTACAGTCCCTCTCTGAAAAACCGGCAAGCTTGCACAGCTCCGTTGCCACGGCGGCTACGCCGCTGGAGTGCGTTGCGGTGAACCTGCTCCTAAAGTCGATGATGTGCGAGATAATCTTTGCAAAATCATAGAGCGTATCAAGGCTCGTGATTTCCTTGGTAAAGGGCACCCTGTTATATAAAAAGCTATTGAACGCCAGAGAAGGCGAAGAAACCTCAATCCAGAGGTACTCCCTCTTGGAGAGCTGCCCCAGAGCCTTGAAGGCCAGAGGGTGGAAGGATCCGTTGCGCAGGGACAGCTCCTTCATCATGGTGGGGACCTGCTCAAAAGTCTCGCCGCGATAGTTGCACTCGTTCAGCAAAACAACCGCTCGGTCGGCCAGGTGTATCACGTGAGAGCCTATGGGGATACTGTCTCCCGATGTGCTGTACTCGTCATGGTGGTAGCGGATGAGCTCAGCGGCGTTGGAAAGAGGAGCAAAGTCTCTGAGCAGCTCTGCGCCCAGGAAGGGGTGATTGTCATGCTCAGCTTCAAGGTAATGATTTGACTGCGTTTTTATGTGCTCACTTAGAGAAAAAGCTCCAATATCATGGAGCACTGCACCTAAGACAATGTCTTGTATCTCGGCATTCGGCAGCTTCATTTCTTGCGCTATGCTACTGGCAACGTAGGCTACTTTTTTGTGGTGGTCGTTAATTATGGGCGATACTAAATCCACGGTCTCTGAGATTGCGTTAACAAAGTCAACAACCGATATGGATTGATCGAGGTACATTATTACCCTTTCCTGGATTGAGCTCTTTTGTGGGGGTCTTGGCTCAATCCCCTGTTGTCGTTTTCCCTACGACTATTTCTCTGAGTACAGAGTACTCCTGTCTTTAGTCCTATGACACACCCCTGTCTTCAGTTTTTTCCCAAAATGGTCACCCAAATGAGGCGCGCACTGCATCGCAAAGCTCATCCCAACAATCCTCTAGAGTACGTGAGAGTCAATCATCCTGTTCTTAATTTTCTCTTCAACAGCATCTATTGACTGTGCATCACCTAGTTTTTCGTAATAGTTAAGCGCGTCCGCCAAGAAGCCGTTTTGCTCGCTCCAGCAGGCAGCAGCCCTGTAGGTTTCTTGTTTTTCACTGTCGCTCAACAGGTGTTGTTTAGTGCACAAAAAGTCGAGGAACAGGTGTTGAATCAGGTATGCGTCGATATACTTATTAAAACTGATAAAGCTACAATGCTGTTTAAACTCCTCTTGTAATTCAGAGTTTTCTCCAAGCAAAACTCCCAGTAGCTCAGGTGACAGATGCTCAACCAGGGATAGGCGGACAAAAAAACACTGGAGGTGTCCGGAAATTGAGTTCCATATCTCCACTTCGATCTTAGAGAAAATCTCTTTCTCTCTCTCGGCTTTTATGTCCAGATGCTCTTTCACTGCCTAAACCGTCCCCAAATACAAACTCGTCCAGCATTTGTTACTTCTCACAGTTACCCAAATTTGCTTGGTTAATTCTTAACTTTTTGGCAATCCCATATAAGACCCCGGGCTACACTATAAATATCGCAAAACTCACCCCAAATTATTTGACGCTCTCAGTTCCTGACAGGGGGACTCTTTGTCACCCTAAGCGTAGCGGAGCAAAGCCAAAGGGCCTAGTCAGCAGCTCACTGCCTGGGTTCTTCGACAACGCGCTTTGCGCTTCGCTCAAAATGACAGGATGGAGGGGTCTTCACACAGCCTTACGTCCCCCTGTCAGGCTGATTGGATACGCCCGGATTTTCAGTTGTTAAACAGGTGAGTCAGACCAGTTTCTCTTCCACGGAAATGCGAATTACGTCGGCAAGAGTCTCTGCGCCCAGCTTTTCGTAAACAGCGTTACAGAGCGCCTTTACCATGCTGGCCGAGAGCTTGCGGCTTGCTGCAATCTCTGAGCGTGAGAGTCCGTGGTAGAGGTCGGTGAGGACTTCCCTCTCGCGAGGCGACAGGATAATTTCTTCTTCAATATTATGGGCTTTTCTGTACTGGCTGATGATATGGGCCTGACGTTTTGCAAAAGAAGCGGATTTGCGATTGATGTCCTCAAGCCACGCCCTGGGGATACCGCAGTCCTTCTCGCGCAGCGCAGAAGTTACCAGAGTGCGCATGTCCTTGCCCAGTTCGATGAAAGGCAAAACGATTCTGTTGGGCGCCGCCTCATCGTAGGCTTCTTTGAGCGTGGCGAGGGCAGCCTCTCTGTTCTTGAGCTTAAGGTGCGCGCAGGCCTCCATAGTTAAGAGTTCAACGCGCCCGTACAAAACCGATTCTCGCTCCCTCATCTCTGCGTTGTATTCCAGTATGCGGGCATACTCTCCTGTTAAGTAGGCATAGCGCAGCTTCATCTGGTTTTCAAAGTTCTCAATAAAATAGAAGTGTTTGTAGGGTTGGCACTCCTTTTTAAGCCAATCGGGAAACTCCTCCGGCATGCGCAAGAAAAAGTAGTACAGGGCAACCGCGATGTTGTAGACGATAAAGCGGTTTTGATACTCGCCTTGCTGCAAGATGGGCTTCATGTCTTCCAGTGCCTGTTCGCATTTGTCAAAATTGCCCTGATGGATGGCCACCCGCAGCATAAAGAAGGTTGCTCGGTGCAAGTTATCATAGAGATTGTACTCGCGTGCGCGCACAAAGGCGCGCTTGAAGAGTATCTCAGCGCCTTCTATATCGCCCTGGTAGAATTTGATCTCGCCCAGGGCCAAATCATCAGACCCCGACAGTGCGCCATAAAAGCAATCGGTGAGGCTTTGGGTAGTTTTTACCAGTGAATCATAGAATTCTTGCAAAGAGCCTTCTCGAGAACTCCCTGCAACGCTAATCCAAGGACCATTGGGGTGATTGACATAGGTGGGAAAATAAGGCATGACCTTGTTGCCCCAGTAAAGCGCCATCTTCTCGTAGTAGATATGAGCATCGTGGGTGTCATCAATGGTACTCGTTAGACGCCGCATGATTCCCCAAGCATAGTAAATTCCGCCCAGTAGGCGGTCTCTAAAACCGCTCTCAGGAAACTGCAAATACTTCTCCTCGTATTGCATGAGCAAGTCAATAGCTTCAAACCAGCGCCCCAGGCTCAAGACCACGCGGATGTATTCAGTAGCAAAAAGCTCCACCGTGTCGTAGGTTTCTTTGGGAGCCCTTTCAAATATTCCTACGGCAAACTCCCCAATATCTTCAGGCACCTGGAGCGGTATCTGATTGGTGAAAATCGAGATGATTTCATCGTAATCCCCAATTTTTTCATAGTAGGTCATGGCGTCTATCTTAAAGCCGTTACTGCTGCACCAATCCCCGGCAATCTTATAGGTTTCGCGTTTTTGCTCCTCGGTGAGTATGTCTTGCTTTTGACTCAAGAAGTCCAAGAACATCTGGTGTATCAGGTACGCGTTCATGTAGGTATCGCGGCGCACGTAGGCGCTTTGCTGCTCTAGGCTGTAGAGGGTATCTTCCTGATTGCCTTTAGCCAAAAGCTCAATGAGGTTGATTGAGAGATGATCTATGAGAGACAGCTTGACCAAAAAAGTCTTCAGCTCTTCTGAAAGACCACTCCAGATCTCTGTTTCCATATACTCAAAAACGGTAGCCCTCACGGCATCTTTGGCATATCCGCCATACTTGGATGTTTTTTGATACGAGCGGGCAATGATATTGATAGCAAATGCCCAGCCTTCCGTGTCCATGAAAATATCTTGCAGACTGCCGGGTGGCAAGGAGATGGACAACTGGCGAAAAAACTTCACTATCTCGTTTTCGGTAAACCGTAGCTCGTCTTCGCTGAAATTGCATACCTGGCCCTGGGTGTACTGTTTAGCCAAACTGATATTTGGTGTGGTTCTGGAGACAATAATCAAGGTCCACGAGTGAGGGGTGTGACTTGCGAGATAAGAAATGAACTGTAAAACGGAAGGATCTTCTATCAGGTGCAGGTCGTCGATGACCAAGATGCCCTTCTCTTCTACCAAGAAGGTGTCAAGAGCAACCGCGTATCGATTGAGCTTGTCCGGCGTATCCGGAAACCCCAGCTCGCTGAGTACCGTTGCCAAAAGCTGGTTATTTTGCTTTATCGTGTGAGTAAAGTTCTCCCAAAAGCGTACACTTACATTGTCGCGCACAGACAACTGCATCCACGACGTGGTAGCGTTATACGACTCAACAAAATCCTGAACAGCAAAGGTTTTGCCGTATCCAACCCCGGCGGTGACTATTATTAAACTGTGTTTGTCAACGGCACCCTTAAAAAGACTATTAAGGCGAGAGCGCTGCAAGCGGTAGCTTTTACCTGCAGTGATGCCTTGACGCGTTTTTTGCCCCACGTATCCCGTTCCTTTCTGTACAGAGGACTATAACACGAATTTAACCGTAATTATTTGGTAATTTGAGCGACACGGTTTGGAACAGGGGGACGGGGTTAGTGTTCCAATTTGACCTTGGAACAGGGGGACGGGGTTAGTGTTCCAATTTGACCAAGGTCAAATTGGAACACTAACCCCGTCCCCCTGTTCCAACCCCGTCCCCAGTGAATCACAGTAGCTTTTTTTCAATTGAGATGCGGATTACGTCTGCGAGGTTTTCGGCACCCAGTTTTTCGTAGATTGAGTTGCATACCATCTTTACCGTGTTGAGTGACATAGTGCGGCTTGCTGCAATCTCTGAGCGCGCGAGGCCGTGGTAGAGGTCAGTGAGCACTTCCAGCTCGCGAGGCGACAGGATAATTTTTTCTTCGATGTGATTGGCTCTTTTATACTGGCTGATGATATGTGACTGACGTTTTGCAAAAGAGGCGGACTTGCGATTGACGTCCTCAAGCCACGCCTTGGGGATTCCACAGCCCGTCTCGCGCAGCGCAGAAGTGGTCAGTGTGCGCATATCCTTACCCAGTTCAATGAAGGGCAAGACGATTTCGTTGGGCGCCGCCTCATCGTAGGCTTCTTTGAGTGTGGCGAGGGCAGATTTTCTGTCCTTTAGCTTTAGGTGCGCGCAGGCTTCCATGGCAAAGAGCTCAACGCGCCCGTACAAAACCGACTCACGTTGCCTCATCTCTTGGTTATACTCCAGTATGCGATGGTACTCTCCCGAAAGGTAGGCATAGCGCAGCTTCATCTGGTTTTCAAAGTTCTCAATGAAGTAGAAGTGCTTGTAGGGTTGGCATTCCTTTTTGAGCCAGTCGGGAAACTCCTCCGGCATGCGCAAGAAAAAGAAGTACTGGGCAACTGCGATGTTGTAGACGATGAAGCGGTTTTGATACTCGCCTTGCTGCAAAATAGGCTTCATGTCTTGCAGCGCTTGTTCGCACTTGGCAAAGTTGCCTTGGTGTATGGCCACCCGCAACAAAAAGAACGTTGCTCGGTGTAAGTTCTCAAAGAGGTTATATTCGCGCGCGCGGACAAAGGCGCGTTTGAAAAGAATCTCGGCGCCTTCTATGTTGCCTTGATAGAACTTGATTTCGCCCAAGGTCAAATCATCCGACCCAGTCAGCGCGCCGTAAAAACAGTTGGCAAGGCTTTGAACGGTGATGACAAGCGAGTCGTAGAATTCCTGCAGGGAACCTTCTCTGGCGCTCCCCACCACACTTATCCAGGGGCCATTGGGGTGATTTACATAGGTTGGGCAGTAGGGCATGACTTTGTGGCCCCAGTATTGCGCCATCTTCTCGTAGTAGATATGGGCATCATGGATGTCATCAATGGTGCTCGTGAGGCGCCGCATGATTCCCCACGCATAGTATATTCCGCCCAAAAGGCGGTCTCTGAAACCGCTCTCCGGAAACTGCAAATACTTCTCCTCGTATTGCATGAGCAAGTCAATGGCCTCAAACCAGCGCCCCAGGCACATGACCACACGTATGTACGTGGGGGCAAACATCTCCACCGTGTTATAGATTTCTTCCGGAGCTCTTTCAAATATGCCTACGGCAAACTCCCCTATGTCCTCGGGCACCTGGAGCGGTATCTGCTCGGTGAAGATTGAGATAATCTCATCATAGTCCCCAATTTTTTCGTAGTAGGTCATGGCGTCTATCTTAAAGCCGCTGTTGCTGCACCAGTCCCCGGCAATCTTATAGGTCTCGTGCCTTTGCTCCTCAGTGAGGATGCCTTGCTTTTGGCTCAAGAAGTCCAAGAACAAGTGGTGTATCTGGTAGGCATTCATGTAGGTGTCACGGCGCACGTAGGCGCTTTGCTGCTCCAGGTCGTAGAGGATTGCTTCATAGTCACTTTTTGCCAGGAGCTCAATGAGATTGATTGACAGATGATCAATAAGAGAGAGTTTGACCAAGAAGCCCTTCAGGTTTTTAGAAAGCCCGCTCCAAATCTCTGCTTCCATGTATTGAAAGACCGTAGCTCTCATGGCATCTTTGGCATAACCACCATACAGGGAGGTTTTTTGATACGAGCGGGCAATGATGTTGATGGCAAATGCCCAACCTTCTGTGTCCCGGTAAATGTCTTGCAGGCTGCCGGGCGGCAAGGAGATGTCCAGCTGGCTGAAAAACTGCGCTATCTCGTTTTCGGTAAATCGCAGCTCGTCCTCGCTGAAATTGCTGACCTGGCCTTGTGCGTACTGCTTGGCCAGGCTTATGTCCGGCGTGGATCTGGAGATGATAATCACCGTTCGCTGGGGCGGGATGTTGCTGGTGAGATATGAAAGAAATTGCAAAACGGAAGGGTCTTCTATCAAGTGCAGGTCGTCGATGACCAAGATGTCCTTCTCTTCTTCAGGGTAGGTTTCAAGGGCTACCGAATATCGATTGAGCTTGTCCGGCGTGTCCGGAAAACCCAGCTCGCCAAGCACCGTTGCCAAGAGCTGATTGCTCTGCTGCACCGTATGCGTATAGTTCTCCCAAAAGCGGGCGCTCACATTGTCGCGCACAGACAACTGCATCCACAACGTAGAGGCTCCGTAAGACTCAACAAAATCCTGGATTGCAAAGGTTTTGCCGTACCCTACCCCGGCGCTGACAATAATCAAACGGTGATTGCCGGCGGCAGCTTCCAATAAATTGTTGAGACGTGTGCGTTGCAAACGAAAGCTATTGCCAACAGCAGTATTTGAACGCATGTTTTGTTTCACATTACCCCTCCCTTCTCTATTTGTGAGGTCCTTACCAAAAAGGCACTCTTATGTGGATAAAGGGGCGGGTCGTTTTGCCCATAAAGCGTGGACAAAACGACCCGTTTTTGCCCACACCGTTCCCAGTAGGTTACAGCAGTTTCTTCTCCATAGATATTCTGATTACGCCTGCCAGATTTTCGGCTCCCAGTTTTTCGTAAACAGTGTTGCAGAGTGTTTTTACCGTGCTGAGCGAAAGGTTGCGACTTGCCGCAATTTCTGATCGCGAGAGCCCGTGGTAGAGGTCGGTGAGTACTTCCATCTCGCGCGGTGACAGGATTATTTCTTCTTCAATGTTATTGGCTTTTTTGTACTGGCTGATGATATGTGACTGACGTTTTGCAAAAGTAGCGGATTTGCGATTGACGTCTTCTAGCCACTCCTTGGGAACACCGTAGTCCTTTTCGCGCAGCGCAGAGGCGGTCAAAGTGCGCATGTCCTTGCCCAGTTCAATAAAAGGCGAGATGATATTGTTGGGTGCTGCCTCATCGTAGGCTTCTTTGAGTGTGGCAAGGGCGGATTTTCTGTCTTTTAGCTTAAGGTGCACGCAAGCCTCCATGACAAAGAGCTCAATACGACCGTAGAGAATCGACTCACGCTGCCTCATCTCGTAGTTATAAG
>WRBR01000070.1 GCA_009784425.1 Coriobacteriia bacterium
AAAAAGCTGGACAAAGAGTACGAGAGCGTCTCTGACAGCATGAATGTTCCCCGTTGGAAGATCTTCCTGCGCGTCAGCGTGCCGCTTTCTCTGCCGGCCATCCTCGAGATCTTCATGTATTTCTTTGTGAATGCAATGGTCACAGTTTCGGCGGTGGTGTTTTTATATAGCGCGCATTTCAAGGTTGCCTCCGTGGCAATTATCCACATGGAAGAAGCCGGCAATTTTGGTCAGGCAGCGGCAATGAGCCTGCTGATCCTATTAATTAATGTACTGGTAAGAGTGTTGTACGAAGTAGCCGTTAAGGCCATAAAAAGCAGAAACGAGAAGAAAGAGGAAGCAGCATGAGCAATATCAAAGCAATCATCATGGACTGGGCGGGAACCGCAGTGGATTACGGATGTTTTGCCCCGGTGAATTCATTTGTTGAGGCGTTTAAGGTCTACGGGATAGAGCCAACCGTGGCAGAAACCCGCGCGCCTATGGGCATGCAGAAAAGAGCGCACGTTGAGACCATGCTCAGGGGCGAGCGTTTGGCCGCAGCCTGGCAAGAAAAGTACGGCAGGCCGCACACAGGTGAGGACATCGACAGCATCTACCTGCAGTTTGAGCCAATGCTGTTTCAGGTGCTCGCCTCGCACATCAATGTATTGCCCGGCGTTTTGGAGGCAATAGCTGAAATCAGAGCAATGGGTATTGCAGTTGGCTCTACCACCGGCTATACCCGGCAGATGATGGACGTGGTGGTTCCCTTGGCCAAGGAAATGGGCTATGCGCCTGACTGCCTGGTTTGCCCTGACGAAGTTGGAGGGGCGGGCAGGCCGTATCCCTTTATGCTCTGGCGGAACCTGCAAGAATTAGGTATCTCGTCAGTAAGTAACGTGTTAAAGGTCGGCGACACCGCCATCGACATGCACGAAGGCAAAAATGCCGGCTGCATAAACGTGGGCGTGCTCATGGGCTCCAGTATGCTGGGATTGTCTGAGCAAGAAGCGGCTGAGATGCCTTCTTTGGAACTTGGGAACCTTTTGCACTCTGCAGAGCAAAGCTTTTTAGAGGCAGGCGCAGACTATGTTATCAGGGATATCTCTGCCCTGCCTGATCTGATTAGGCTGCTGAATAAAGAAGAAGCTGCCTTTGCCACGGCTGCCAGGCTGGCTGCGGCTCCTGCCACCTGGTCAACTGCGGCTCCTGCCACCTGGTCAACTGCGGCGTCTGCCGCTGAGCCAGCTGTAGCAAACGCTTGCTCAACAGTGGACTACATTCCCAACAATCCCTACCTCCTACTTACGCCGGGTCCGCTTTCCACTTCAAAAACAGTGAGAGAAGCCCTTTTGCGGGACTGGTGCACCTGGGATGCTGACTACAATGAGGACATCGTACAGAACATTCGCCGCCGCCTGGTTTCCTTGGCAACAAGCTCGCCTGATGCCTACACTGCGGTGCTCATGCAGGGCAGCGGCTCGTTTACGGTTGAGTCAACGTTGGGTAGCGTGGTGCCTCAAGACGGAAAGATCCTCATCATCAACAACGGCGCCTATGGCAAGCGCATGGTTGAGATGGCCGAGGTGCTACGCCTGAACTACAGTGAATACGCTCTGCCAGAAACGGAAGCCCCCACACCGGATACAGTTGCGGTTCTGCTCCAAAACGACCCGTCGCTCACCCATGTGGCAATGGTCCACTGCGAAACAACCACCGGCATGCTCAACCCGCTCAAAACAATCGCCCCCATCGTTAAGGAGCAAGGCAAGGTGTTTATCGTGGACGCCATGAGCTCCTTTGGCGGCATGCCGATAGATGTTCATGATTTGGAGATAGACTTCTTGGTCAGTTCATCCAACAAGTGCATTCAAGGGGTTCCCGGCTTTGCCTTCATCATTGCCAAACGCTCTGAGCTGGAAAAATGCGAGGGCAACGCCCGCTCGCTTTGCCTGGATTTATACGACCAGTGGAAGACCATGAATAAGACCGGCAAATGGCGCTATACCTCGCCGACCCACGTTGTGCGGGCTTTTTATCAGGCGCTCGAAGAGCTGAGAGCTGAAGGCGGCGTGTCGGCTCGCTACACCCGCTATTCGGCCAACCAAAAGTTACTGGTTGGGGGCATGGCAAACCTGGGGTTTAAGACCCTGCTTCCCCGTTCGCTGCAGTCGCCAATTATCACCTCGTTCCTCTTCCCTCACCCTGAGTTTGATTTCATGGAGTTTTATGAGCTCGTAAAGGAGCAGGGGTTTGTTCTTTATCCGGGAAAGATCACCCAGGCTGAAACCTTCCGCATTGGAAACATAGGCGAAGTATACCCTGCGGACATCCAGAGATTATTAGAAGTGATAAAGGCCGTGTCTTAGCCTGGCTACAGTATCTTGCTGTCTTTGTGCATGCCGGTGAGGAGAAAGACGACCCATTCGGCAATGTTTGTTGCGTGATCGCCAATTCGCTCAAAGTATTTGGCTACTAAGATCAGGTCGATTGCCTGGTCGCTGTTGTGCTCGTTATTTCTGATTTGGTCAACCAGGTCGTTTTTGATTGTGTCAAAAAGACGGTCAACCTTGTCGTCACGGGCGATAACATCGTGGGCTAAGTCTATGTCTTTTCTCACAAAGGCATCGATGCCGTCTGCCACCATCTGCATGGTGATCTCTGCCATTTGCGGAATGTACTCGAGCCGCTTGCAGCACTGCCTGCTTGAGAGCAAAATGGCCAGCTCCGAGATATCGGTTGCGTGGTCGCCAATGCGCTCAAGGTCAGACGAGATTTTCAAAACGGTAGACACAAGCCGCAGATCCCCGGAGACTGGCTGCTGCTGCAAAATCAGCTGCAGGCACAGGCTTTCAATCACCTGCTCTCTTTGGTCAATCTCGTCATCCATGCTCATGATTTTCTTTGCGAGGCTCACGTCTTGTTTAATGAGCGCCTCCACGGCTTCAGTGATGACCTTCTTAACAAGGAGGCCCATCTCAACCAGATTGCCGTTAAGCTCTTCTAATTGTTCATCAAATTTGGCTCTCATGAATCAAACCTCCCGTATTCCTAGAGTGTGTCTTCTATGAATTCTAACACGTGGCAAGAGGTTTTATGCAATGCTTCGTTCAGCTTGATGACGCAAAAAGCCGTGAGGCACCTTCAAGTGTGCTGCCAGGGAGCGCCTTACCATAGCTTTCTCTTCAGTAAACTGTGCAGCCAGCTCGCCAACATCCTCAAAGATATACTTGGGTCTGTAGGGATAATCTTTTACTTGCTCCTTGGCGGTGACTCCTGTCAGCACCAAAACAGTCGTGATTCCTGATTCGATACCGGCGATGATATCGGTATCCATACGGTCGCCTATTATTGCCGCCTCTGACGAATGTACGCCAAGCATGCTGATTCCGGTGCGCATCATCAAGGCATTAGGCTTTCCCACATAGTAGGCCTTGCGCCCGGTAGCCAGCTCAATGGGGGCAACCAGAGCGCGGGCTGCCGGCAAGAGCCCGTCGTCGCCCGGGCTGGTGATGTCGGGGTGCGCGCCTATCAGTCGGGCTCCGTTTTCAACAAATGCAATAGCCCGAGAAATCTTATCGTAGTTGTAGTCCCGCGTTTCTCCCACAACCACATAATCCGGGTTGACCTCGTCCATGCTGATGCCTTTTTGATTGAGGGCATGATGAAGCCCAGAGTCCCCAATGACGTAGGCGCTGCAACCGGGGGATTGGTTGTGGAGAAATTCTGCCGTGGCCAAGGCACTGGTGTAGAACTGTGACTCATCAATGTTGAGCCCAAGGCGAGCCAGCCTTCTCTTAAGCCCGAGGGGCGTGTAGGCGCTGGCGTTGGTGAGGAACAGGTAGCGCTTGCCGCTCTCTTCCAGCCATCGCACAAACTCCAGAGCGCCGTTAATCAGGCTCTCCCCAGAATAGATTACGCCATCCATATCGCAGATGAAGCCCTGTTTGGTTTTGAGTGCTGTTAGCTCATCACATTGATTCATATCGAGTTTTCTATTTTGCAAGGGCACCAATCACGGCAACAAAATCCTCAGTTTCTGGACAAGGCGCCATGCCTGTTCCCCAATCTGAGATCACGGCCACAACTGCAAATGCGGCTAAATAGAGCAAGGCAAACGCCAGGTATGCCGCAACGACCCGTTTCATCATAGTAACCTCCAAAAACTTGGTAATAATTCAACCACCTCAATACCCTGAATTTGGTAAAGAACAGGTAAGCATTAGGTAAAGAAATATTCGTATTGATTAGGACAGAGGGACGGGGCTGGTGTCCCGGGATGTTCTACTCAAATACCCTCACGGAGTTGCCGCGGTTTGCTTTGTGGCCGGCGCTCAAAAGTTCATCGGCTGAAAGACTGAGCCAATAGCCAAAGGTTCCCTGCTCTGTTGCATCGGGATTGAGTTTTGCCGTGCTGCTGCCCGAGGCTTCAACGAGAGGGGTGAGCACGTTATGGGCACACCACCAATCCAGGGCAACGGGGTCGGTTGAGCAGGCAATCATGTTGTTTGCGTCGGCGTCGTCGTATCTGGTGTGTGGGCCTCTTCTGGTGCCCACCCAAATCATGTCCATGAGGTTCAGCGTGGGCATGCGGGTAAAGGCCAGCTGGGTGCCCATGCCTCCCTTTCCTACGCTGTTGTGGGCAGCCTGGTTAGTGAGCCTGCTGGCGGTGGTACCCATGTAGTTCTTTACTGCGCCGGTGACCTGAAAGCCGCCGTGCACCTTAAGGACGGGCAGGTTGATTACCTTCAGGCGGCTTGTGTCATAGCTTGATTTTGCCGAGTCCCAAATGCCCTCTTTGAAGCTCACGCGGGTTCCGTACTCGCTGGTGAACTTGGGATAGCTGATGACTATGCCGGTGTGGCGCGGCTCGTCTTCCAGGACAAAGCCGTTGTTGTTATCTCCGCTGGCAAACTCGGCTACCTGATTCATGGTGAACTCGTCCCAGAGCACGCCCGATATATTCATCTGGGGTCTCAGCGAGTTGACCACATCAAGCGGCGAGCGGGTTTTATCCGCCGCGTTAGTGTGACTCCAATCCAAGCTGCCTCCAAAGCCGCCAGTGCCGTATTGCGCCTGCCCGTTGTCTGCGATGATGAGCTCCCCGGTAAAGCCGTCCGGGTGCGCAGCGAGAGCAAGGGCAACTGCCTCAATAAGATCGGTGTTGGTGCCCCCGCGCTCTGCCCATTGGCAGTTGATCTTCAGGATTACCACATCGTTGGCGGCGATGAGCCCTTCTGGCAGAGCCTTGCTCTGATAGAAGGAGGCGTTATTGCGCTCCATTACCTTGATGAGCCGCTGCATGCCGTCATCGGTTCCGTCCGTGTTACGCACTACATAGACTGAGGAGTCTTCAGTAGATGGGGGAGTGCCTACTGACTCATCCAGCGCGCTGTCGCTTGAGTCCAACTCCTCATCGCCCAGCAGCAGCTCGTCGTCTTGCCCCGCGCCAGTTGGGCTCGGCGTACAAGCTGTCAGCTCGGTAAGAGCAAGCCCCGCTCCCACCACCAAGGCTCCACCAACAAAATGTCTCCGTGTGATACCGCTCGCCTCTTTGAGGTTTGAGCGTGAGTCGTAGTGCTCATTTTCTGTAGTACCAGCCATAGTCCCACCTTTTTCAATCGCACACTCCCAATCACTTACCCGTGTGTACTTATCAGCATACACCATATTAGTTCACGCCTCTCGCTACTTGTCGCACCTCCCTGTAGTTTTATGTCTCGTGGCACAGGAACTACCAAGAGTCTGTCACGAGCTCCCTTTTCTCCCTGAGACAGCACCCAAAAAACCGGCTTGACAAAAATTGAACTGACAGTATAAAATATGAAACACAAGTATAACAGGAGGTCAGCAATGAAACAAGAAAAGAAAGAAGCGCTTGCAGCCTTTCACAGGCGTACTATTCAGGATGCAGCAGAAAAGCTGTTCTTGGAAAAGGGGGTTGATGCCACCTCAATAGAGGAGATCGCAAAGGATGCAGGCTACAGCAAGGCTACCATTTATGTGTATTTCAAGAGCAAGGCGGACATCTGGGACAACACGCTGCTCTCGGCAATGAAAATGCTCAAGGAAAAAGTTTGGGGCATCCTTGATTTGGAGCTCTCGACTACCGAGAAGTATTTTGCCCTCTGTCAGATGAATGTAGAGTTTTCCGAGGAATATCCTCTGTTCTTTGAGGGTCTGTTGGGCACTGTTGCGCTTGAGAAAAGCGAGACCAACCACCAAACATATCTCGTGGGGGAGGAAATCCTGGATGCAATAGGCCAGATTATCTCGCAGGGAATCGAGGAGGGCATCGTTAGGAGCAACGTGCAGTTTCCTCACATCACTTTTTATCTTTGGTCGTGCATTGGCGGAATAATCCGAATGACAAATAACAAAGAGGCATACTTTTCAGATTCGGTGGGTGGCAGCAAGAGGACGTTTTTACAGTATGCCTTTGCCACTTTACTGAGAAGTATCTCAGTTTAAGAGCAACTTAAGTTTATGCAGGTATCCAGTTCAAAGGCAACTTAAGTTTATGCAGGTATCCAGTTTAAAGGAAGGTGTTTCATATGACTAAGAAAAAACTCCTAATAGGTATTATTGGCCTGGTCTTTGTTGCGGCCGTGGCTTTTGGTGGGACGTATCTGTACGACACAATGAGATATAAGGCAATTATCTCAGACATTGTCATAACTACGCCCAATACCTCCCTGTTGCCTGATGGCACGTATAACGGAAGCTTTGACGCCATCCTCGTTGCCGCAGACATAGATGTTTCCATCAAGGATAACCAGATAAGCAGTATAGTGATAAACAGCCATAAAAATGAGAGGGGCTCTGCCGCAGAAGTCATTATTGACATGGTAGTTGCCAGCCAAACACTAGAAGTTGACACCGTTTCTGGTGCCACCAACAGCAGCCTGGTCATTCTCAAGGCCATTGAAAACGCCCTCAGCTAGAAAAGCGGCTGGATTATGGCAAGCTACCTTTTTGAAGCACAGGACTATTGTATGAGCACACCGGTGGAGCAGAAAATCTCTCATGCAGCTCCCGAGCTGCTCTATGAGACTGCGAGAAAAAAGTTGTATGAGCTTGAGGATCTCATGAGTTTTTATCGCAGCTCAAGCCAGGTTTCGCTGCTCAACGAGAGTGCGGAAAAAACGGAAGTGCCCCTGAGCGAAGAACTGCTGTTTGTTTTAGGCAAAGCACAAGAGCATGCGCAGTTTTCGCGCGGTGCCTTCTCCATCATGTTGGCTCCCTTGGTTCAGCTGTGGAAGCTGTCTTGTGCTGAGAACAAAGTGCCGACTCATGAGGCCATTGCCGCAACTCTCCCACTTTGTGACGGGGATAATCTGCAGCTGCAGAGAGCAAGCAAAACCGCAGCTCTCAAAAAAGAGGGCTGCAAGATTGATCTGGGCGCAATTGGAAAAGGCTATGCCGCCGATGTGTGTTGCGACATCTATCAAAGCATGGGTGCTTCTTCGGCTTTCATCAATTTGGGCGGCAATGTCAAAGCGCTGGGCAGTCGCCCGGACGGAGACCCCTGGCTCGTGGGTCTGCAGCATCCAGACAAACCGAGAGGTGTTTGTTTTGCTGCCTTGCAATGCTCCAATCAGTCGGTTGTGACCTCTGGTGCGTATGAGCGATATCAGGAAATAGACGGAGTCAGGTATCACCATATCCTGGACGGTGAAACGGGATACCCAGCCAAAACGGAGCTTAAAAGCGTGACGGTTATCTCCTCCAGTTCTCTTGAGGCTGATGCTCTGTCTACTGCGGCATTTGTGCTGGGGCTTGACGAGGGGCTTAGTTTAATCAAGGAATCAGACTGTCACGGCGCTGTGTTTTTCACCTCTCAAAATGAGATCTACCTGACAAAAGGCATCAAACGCCAGGTGATACTCACTGAAAGTTTTGCATGCTATGAAGCCTGAGGGGCTTGTTGCTACAATAACCTGCGGAAGCTCATGGTGTTTGATAATGAAAGATGAAACCACATGATTATACTAACCGGAATCTGCTGCGTGTCTCTGTTTGTTTTTGAAGCACTGTTTTATTGGTGGAGAAGGTCTGCCAAGAAAAAGATAAAGGCCAAAGAAAAGCTGCAGATACACGTAGTGCTTGGAGCGCTCGCGGTGTTACTGTCTCTACTTCATGGGCTCATAGCCGGACATCTCCTCTTTGAAAATCTGCTGGCCTTGCTGGCGCTACTACTACTCATCTTAACTGCCATCTCAGGAGCACTACTGAGACGCTTCAAGGGCAAAAAGCTCAAGCACCTGCACGTTGGCTTCTGCATCGCAACTGCACTCCTCATAGTTCTCCACATCCCCACAGCTCTTGTGCAGCTTTTCTGACACATCAACAGAAACATGCGGTAGACTTGAGTCATGAAAAAGCCACAGCAGATACTATCTATCGGAGCGCTCATCGTGGACTTGGTTTGCGAGGTCTCTGAGTTGCCTCAAAGTGGTCAAGGCGAGGTGGCCAAAAACTACCAGATGTCCCTTGGCGGTAGCGAGGCTAACGTTGCCAATATCATTCGCCAGTTGGGCGGTGAATGCCAGCTGCTGGCACCGGTGGGTCAGGGTATGTTTGCTGACTTTGCTCGTCTTCAGCTGCTGCAAAACGGCTTTGAGCCCTTTGTTGTACAAACCAGCCTGGACAACGGCGCCTGCGTAATACTGGTAGAGCCAGACGGCGAGCGCACCATGATAACCCTGCCCGGCATAGAGCGCGCTTTTGACACGGCGTGGTTTGACAGTCTCAATGCCGAGCAATTCTCTGCAGCCATCACCAGCGGCTACGAGTTGGATGGCCCCGGCGGCTTGCCCATCATCGACTTCATGGAAGCCCACCCGCACATCCTCTTCTACTACGCCCCGGGCCCCTGCATACT
>WRBR01000071.1 GCA_009784425.1 Coriobacteriia bacterium
AAAGAGCGGCGCGAGGCTTGAGGCGTTGTGGCTGCGGTACTTTGCCACGTAGGAGATGGAGTTGTCTCCGTTGAAGAAGGCTATCACGAGGATTACGCAGCAGATGGTGAGCGCTGCGGTGGCTGCCCATACCAGCACAAGCCCGGCAAATTGGATTTGCTCAAGGGGCAGGGAATCTTGCGCCTTTGTGTTAAGGGCTCTGCCTTGGTTCAGGGTTTTGCGGGTTGCCAAAAACAGGCAGAAAATCGATCCGAGCGAGGCTATCAGGGCCAAGGCCAAGGAGAGCCAGCCAAGAGATACCATGCTGGGAAATGTAGTAAAGATTGCCTCTAGCATGCGGGCAAATGATTCCAGATATCCAACTTCTGTGCTGGATGTGACTTCTGCGACTTCCATGCTGCTTAATCCTCTCTCAGGGCTATGTCAGTTGCTTCAAATTGCCCACTGTGGTTGAGGGCGCCGGTGATGACCAGCACTGAGTTGTCTTTGATTGAGTCAGGCAGGGCGCCGGTGAAGACAATGGGAATTTCGGCTCTGGACACCTCGTCCAGCAGGATGAGCCGCTCGTTTGCCTCGATGGAACCGAGGCTGCCCGGCTTAACTACGCCGGTTATCTTGAGCGGTTTGCCTTCTACGGTTGTGCCGTAGCCTTGCAGCTGCGACACCGTGAGGGCATCGGCCGCGGTTTCATACTTTGAGGGGCATTTGGTGACGAGCGTTGTGCACTCCAGCACACCTTGCTCATTGATGAGCCCCGTGCAGATTGCCGTGACGCCGTTGCCAAATGTGGCGGAGACGCCTCCCTCGTATACTACCTTGAGGTGGTCGGTGGGGCTGCCGTCTGGGTCAAAAATCGAGAAGGTCAGGGTGGTTCCCTGAACTGTGTATGAGTCGGTAACTACCTGTCCAGAAACCTGGACTCTGGTGTTGCGGTTTTCTTGCTCCAGCGCCTGGGCTACGGTGACGCTTTGATAGCCTGCTGTGCCGGACACGATGGCCAGCACCAGTATGATTACCACCACAATAACACCCGATACAACAAACAGGCGTCTCTTCAATTGTGTATTCAATGATCCTCCAAAAGTTAGCAATTGGATATTGTACCTAATATGGCAGTGAAAAGTAACTTATGTTTAGAGATGTTACTTGCGGACGGAAACAGGCGCCAGACACATGCGGGACGTTTTGATAGAATGTGTTTATGAAAACCACAGAACCAGAGCCTTTTTCTGCCAAAGCCCAGACCAAGCGAGACCTTGAGAGGCAGTTGAAGAAGCAACATATCTATGACAAGGCAATAGAACTTTTTTCAACGTATGGGTATGCAGAAACAACAATCGCAGATATCAGCAAAGCTACGGGCATGAGCACAGGCTCCATCTACCACTATTATCGTAATAAAGAAGCTATCTTGATGCAGCTGGGCGTTCAGATGAGCCAGGTGGAGTTGCTCCAAAACAATAGAGAAGAAAAGGTCAAGCACCCCTACGACGTCATATATGAGTACCTCATTGGATATGCCGCCGCTTGGGAAAACCTTGGCGTGGGTCTTACGAAGTATGTGTACGGTTTATTTGACCGCGTGTATCTGACCGAGGATCTCACGTATAAAAACCTGCTTGTTTATGAGCACCTGACCAGCTATATTTCCCTGGCGCAGGAGCATGGCACCTTTGACCAAAGTATTTCTGCCAGAAAGGCTTGTGAGTACCTCTTTACCTTTTGTCGTGGCCTGATTTTTGAGTGGATTTTGTTCAACGGGTCTTTCAGCCTAACGGAACAAGCCCAGAGCATGCTGCCGCGCACCCTGAAGACCTTCATCGTTGAATAAAAACGGAAGGAGCCGGTGGGGCTCCTTCCGCTGCTTACTGCTTACTGCTCGCATTTCTGCTGAAAAGCTCCTTCTACAATAAGTTTACTTACTGTACGCGCTCTTTGTTGCGCCTTTGAAGTCACGTCTTTCTTTTAAGAAGATCGCCATTGCGTCTCCACCAGAAAGTCGTTTGCCTTCAAACTTTTCAATGCTAAAGTCAATCAGCTCCTGAATGTCTTTTGTTGTGCCAAAGACCTGCTTGCGCAGTAATTCTTGGATTGCATAACCGCTGCCAAGAGCTTCGTTGACATACTCCACGTATTTGCCCAAAAACTCCTTTGAGAAATCGTTGGCATCAACTGCTTCGCGTGCAACTTTTGCCGCACAAACTCCTGCGGTTACCGCGTGCGGGTACCCACCGCCAAACAATGGCTCAATCATGTTGGCACAGTCACCAACTGCCAAAACTCCGGCGCCGTGGATAGGCTGGTGCTTGCCCGAAGGAAGCCTCCATCCCTTGATGTCGCCGATTTGCGTTGCCTCGCCTAGCCTTAGGCCACCGATTTCTGTGGTGTCGCGCCACCACCAGAGAAGCTCCTCTATCGTCATTCCGGTATTGTTGAGAGCGGTCTCGGTAATGAAAACGCCCACGTTGCCCTTGGTTTTGCCCAGGGGGAAGATCCACGTGTAGCCTGCCGGCATAAACATCTCGTGTGGGTAATGAAACTCAATAACGTCCGAGAGGCCGCGTATGCCCTCAAAGTATCCGCGGATTCCATAGAAAACGTAATCGGGGTTTTCCTCAAAAAAGCCGCACTGGCGCGCGAGCATCGAATGCCCGCCATCGGCCAAAACTACAAGATCCGCTTCAAGTTCAACTACCACGCCATTATAGATTCCGCGGACACCCACGGCCTGGCCGCGCTCAAAGAGCACCTTGGTTGCCTCAAAGTTTTCTAGGTAGTCAATGCCCGAGTTAACGGCGGCCTTGTTCATGATGTCATCGCCAATAAACCTGGGAATTGCCAGCGCAAAGGCGCCCTCCTCATAATGGTAGGTGTACATGTTTTGATTGGGGTCACTGAAGATTGTTCCCGTGCACTGGTAGCCGTTCTTTACCAAATCGTCCAAAATGCCCATAGAGTCCAGGAGAGGGTGAACACTTTGCACTATACCGTCGCCACACGGCTTGTCTCTGGGAAAATTGTCTTTTTCAACCATAAGGACGTCTAAGCCGGCGCGAGCCATATGCAATGCCGTAGACGAACCGCCAACGCCGCCTCCAACTATCACAACTTGATGCTTTCTCATGTTAACTGCCCTCCTTTCCCTGCTTAGGCACTGCAACCATTGAGACAACATCGCCCTTGGGGCATACCTTTAAGCATACGCCGCAGCCTAGGCATGTTTCGGCATCAACATAACGATAACCGCATCCCAGGCAACGCTCGGTTTCCAGGATGGCCTCGTCGTCATCGAGTCCAATTTCTACAACTTCAAAGGATTCTATACGGCTGGCTGGGTCGATTGTGTTAAGTCCTTCAAATTGCAGCTCAAGCTTCTTGGCCGGATACACCTTGTACTTGCGCTCACCAAGGCCAATTTCTCGGTCCACTTCAAAGTCAAGGTAGTCTCTGCCCATCAGTTCGTTATCAATGGCTATTGCAGCGGCCCTGCCAGATGCCATTGCATCGATGACCGAGCACTCGCCGCCCAGGATGTCGCCTGCAAAAATAACGCCCTTAACATCCTTCCATTCATGATCTGACCTCTGGCCGGTGGCTACGATTACATAGTCCGCAGCCAGTTTTGACTCTGAGCCTGCAACCAAGTCAAATTTGAGGGTTTTGAGATCAAGGTTTTTGATCTCTGCGTACTCAACGCCTTCCAGTTTTGAGACATCACCCAAAAAGCGCAGAGGTGAAACGCCTTCAATGAGGGCAACTCCCTCTTCTTTTGCTTCCTCAATTTCCCAGTTATGTGCAGGAATATCCTCACCGCTTTCAAGGCATATCACTGTGACTTGCTCTGCGCCTAATCTGAGCGCCGCTCTTGCGGTGTCCATGGCTACGCTTCCGCCGCCTATTATCACGACGCTCCCAGAGAGCTTGACACCAAAACCGGCGTTTACTTTTTCCATCAGGTTCATTGCAAAGAATCTGTTTTGGCCTCGCCAGCCCTCAATTGGCAGGGTTTTGGGTACCTGGGCACCGGTGGCTACGATAATTTTGTCATACTTTTTGAGCATGCCTTCAATGTTGGATGGGGAAACTTTGTACCCAAACTCAAAATTTACACCGGCTTCTTCAAGCTTGAGGATTTCTAGGCAGGCCAACTCTTTATCCAGTCTAAAGTCAGGTATGCCTCGGATGAGCATGCCGCCGGCCTCGCCAGCCTGATCAAACACGGTGACCTTGTATCCTTTTTGAGCCAGTCCGTGAGCAGCTGTAAGGCCTGCTGGTCCAGCTCCTATGATGGCAATGTGCAGATCGTGAATTTCTGGGTAGGGAGTGAGCGGCAGGTCAATAAATGTCTCGCCCAAGTAACGTTTGAGCGCACGGATTTGCAGTGGTTCGTCAACCAAGGTTCCGCGCTTGCAGACCTTTTCGCAGGGACGATGGCAGATGTAACCGCAAATGGTTGGCAAGGGATTTTTTTCTGCTACGAGGTTGTAAGCTTCCTTGAGCTTGTCCGCCTTGGTGAGCCCGATGTATCCTTGCGGGCTTATGCCAAGCGGGCACTCTAGTGTACAGGACTCCAAACGTAGGTCGTACACTTGCTGCACGGTAAGTGCCTTTCTCTCCGTGCAATCGGGGCACAAATGGCACACTTCTTTTTGACGCTCTTCAATTGCTGCAACCGGGCAAAAATCCTCGCATTTACCACAGTTTACGCAATTGTAACCATCGATCAAAGAAACTGCACTCTTATCCATTTGTAGCGTTATTGTTGTCTTTTCCACAGATCATACCTCCTATCTTCGTATTTTTCCGCTGCTTAATGAAACCTAAATCCATATCTTGGGCAGGAAGAACTAGTTGATGGGTTTATGATGTGACAGGCGCCTAGGTAGTGTTC
Organism: Coriobacteriia bacterium; assembly: GCA_009784425.1. GTDB lineage: Bacteria > Actinomycetota > Coriobacteriia > Coriobacteriales > UBA8131 > WQXH01. The sequence continues at coordinate 4,892 of WRBR01000071.1, forward strand.
TATAGGGTAAACACTAGAATGATTCTATAAAATATTCTAAATTGATAGTATCACGCGGCTGCCTGATGGTCAATAAAAATCTGTGCCTCTGCCGCTGCTGGGGCTAGTGTTAGAATTATCGTGTGCCCTCGTAGCTCAGGGGATAGAGCACAGCTCTCCTAAAGCTGGTGTCATACGTTCGAATCGTATCGAGGGCACCATTTTTTGTGTCACTTGGGGACTAAGAAACTACATTTGGAACAGGGGGACGGGGTTAGTGTTCCAATTTGACCTTGGTCTGGAACAGGGGGACGGGGTTAGTGTTCCAATTTGACCAAGGTCAAATTGGAACACTAACCCCGTCCCCCTGTTCCACCCCTGTTCCAAATGTGTTACACGCCGGCGAGTTGTTTGAGGGTTACCTTGTTGGTGTAGGTGTCGATGGACTCGTGGAGGCCGCGCCAAAAGGCAGCGATGTTGCAGCAGTCTGATTGACGGGGGCAGCTTTCGGCCTCTTCTTCCAGGCAGGCTACCGAAACAAACTCGCCTTCTGCCGCGCGCATGATTTCGCCGGCACTGATGCTGGCTGCGCTGCGGGAGAGCTTGTAGCCGCCTTGGGCGCCTCTAACGCTCTCTAGGTAGCCAAATTTGCTTAAATGTGAAGCAATTTGCTCCAGATACTTGAGGGAGATATTCTGGCGAATTGAGACCTCGCGCAGCGGCACCGGTCCTGTTGCCTGATGCCGCGTAACGTCGATCATCAGGTAGAGAGCATAGCGGGCTTTGCTGCTTGCTTTCATCAGTAGACCTCTTCCTCCTCCTCTTCGTGGATGTCGGTCTTGGGCTGCTCCAGGCCTTCGATGGTGATGCCGTTTTTCTCGGCGTAATCCCAAAGTGCCGCGTGTATTGCCTCCTCGGCGAGCAGCGAGCAGTGCACCTTAACCGGCGGTAGACCGTCGAGCGCCTCGCAGACTGCCTCGTTGGTGATTTTGAGGGCGTCCTGGATGGTTTTGCCCTTGACTAGCTCGGTTGCCATGCTGGAGGTGGCCACCGCGGCGGCGCAACCAAAGGTCTTGAACTTGACGTCGCGGACTATGTCTTGGTCATCGATGTCCAGGTAAACGCGCATGATGTCGCCGCACTGGGCGTTGCCCACTGTGCCCACACCGCTGGGGTTTTCAATCTCGCCCATGTTACGCGGGTTTGAGAAGTGCTCCATTACTTTTGCTGTGTAACCCATGTGTTGCTCTCCTTATCACATCTTACTGGGGGCGGTGGAACAGGGGGACGGGGTTAGTGTTCCAATTTGACTGAGGACAGAAGGGGACGGTTCATGTGTCCTGCTGTTGTCCTGGGACAACAGCAGGACACATGAACCGTCCCCTTCTGTCCTGGGAACACTAACCCCGTCCCCCTGTTCCACATACCAAAATCAAACATAAAGGTCTTCCTTACTTTATCGCGGATACGGCTTTGCGGCCGGCGATGAAATCTTCGTAGAGTGGGCTCATTTCCCGCAGTTGTGCTACTACCTCTTTGATTGCCTCAACTGTGTAGTCGATGTCTGCTTGCGTGGTTTCGTGGCCGATTGTGAGGCGGAGGCTGCCGTGCGCTATCTCGTGTGAGAGGCCGATTGCCAGCAGCACGTGGCTAGGGTCGAGCGAGCCGGACGCGCACGCGGAGCCGCTGGAGGCCAGGATGCCCTTTTGCTCCAGCATCAACAGGAGCGACTCGCCTTCCACAAATTCAAACGAGATATTGGCGTTGCCGGGCAGGCGCAGCGTGGGGTGGCCGTTCAGGCGGCAGTGATCGACTTCGCTGAGCACGCGGCTGATGAGGTGGTTTCGGAGCTTGGTGGCGTGTGCCGCTCGCTCGCTCAGGTGCTCTATGCTGAGGTCCAGGGCTCGCGCCATGCCCATGATGTAGGGCACGTTCTCGGTGCCGGCACGGCGCTTGCGCTCCTGCGCGCCACCGTCAAGCAGGCCCTTGGTTTTTACTCCCTTGCGAATGTAGAGGAGGCCAACGCCCTTAGGCGCGTAGAATTTGTGGCCAGAGGCGCTGAGAAAGTCCACGCCCAGGTCCTCCACGTTGACGGGCAGGTGGCCCACGGTTTGCACAGCGTCGGTGTGGAAGAGCACCTTGTGCTCGCGCGCGATGGCGGCCAGCTCCGCGATGGGTTGGATGGTGCCGATCTCGTTATTGCCGTGAATGATAGATGCCATTACGGTGTCAGGCCGCAGAGCGGCTCGGAAATCCTCGAGGTTTATGAGGCCGTTGTGGTCAACTTTTACGTAGCTGACCTCGCAGCCGCGCTTTTCAAGCCACTCCGCCGAGTGCGACGTAGCGTGGTGCTCAATACTAGAAGTCACAAAATGTCGACCCTTGTTTTGGTAGGCAAACATGGTCTCCTTGATGGCCCAGTTATTTGACTCCGTGCCGCAGGAGGTAAAGTACAGGTTGTCCGCACTCGCGCCGAGGTTTGCGGCGATGCGCGTGCGGGCATCGGTGATGTCAGCGCGCACCTGCTGCCCAAAGTCGTAAAGCGAGGACGGATTGCCCCAGTATCGCTCAAAGTAGGGGAGCATCTCCTGGATTACTTCTGGCGCCACTGCGGTTGTTGCGGCATTGTCGAGGTAGATTATTTTGTCTTGCATGGTGCTTGCTCTCAATTCATACCATTCTTCTAGGATTTAAATCTGTGGGCAGTATACACCCCTTACGATTAATTCCTAGTGAAATAATAGGAAATATCGCTGAAATACCGAACTGTAATAAATTAGCCGCGGGTAACTTGTTGGGGCCAGAGGGACGGGGTTGGTGTGGAACAGGGGGACGGGGTTAGTGTTCCAATTTGACCTTGGTCAAATTGGAACACTAACCCCGTCCCCCTGTTCCACACCAACCCCGTCCCTCTGTACCAGACCGTCCCTCTGGCCCCAACTTGTGCGGTTGAGTTATAAACAAACGCTTGCGATGTTGGTGATATTGCCGTCACTCACTTCAAGGAGGAGGGCGGATTTTTTGCTGCCGCGGCGTGGGCCGTAGAGTGCGCCGGGGTTGAGCATGCGGATGCCTCCGGGGAAACGCCTGAAGTCATCTGGCACATGCGTGTGACCGTACACGCAGACATGCGGCAAAACGCGACCCGGGGGCCAAGTGTTCAACAGGTATTCGATTGCGTCTAGATGATGGGCTACCAAAAAGCGCACGCCCTCAAGCTCAACAATCTCGTGCTCTTTAAGCACGTTGATGAGCGAGCGGTCGTTGTTGCCTAAAACGGCGGTTGTTGGGGCAATGGCCTCCAGCTGCAGCAGCACTGAAGTGCCGCCCACGTCGCCGGCGTGAATGATGTGGTCGCAGTCCTCAAAGGCCCGGATGACCTCCGCAGGCAGGTTTCCGTGCGTATCGCTCAAAACGCCAACGCGCATTCCGTAACTCCGAGCCGATATTCAAGGTGTAATTCAAAGGCTCCGCTGAGGTTAGGCGGGCTCAAACAAACTCTTATCAACCCCGCACGTGGGGCAAGACCAATCCTCAGGAACATCCTCCCAGGCGGTGCCCGGGGCTACATCGCTGTCGATATCACCCAAAGCCGGGTCGTACACGTAGCCGCAGATGGTGCATAGATATTTCATGAGGAGCTCCCTTCGGTTGTCTTCTCGCATTATAGACGATGCTATGTGTGGATGTGGAACAGAGGGACGGGGTTTGTGTGGAACAGGGGGACGGGGTTAGAGTGGAACAGGGGGACGGGGTT
>WRBR01000072.1 GCA_009784425.1 Coriobacteriia bacterium
CTTTTCCTTTGACCCTGCGGGGCTTGTTTGTATTGACGTGGGAGCCTCCAGTGGAGGTTTTACCGACTGCCTGCTTCAAAGCGGTGCTGCTCAGGTAACCGCAGTGGATGTGGCGTACGGCCAGTTTGACTGGAAGCTGCGCGAGGATCCCCGCGTGGTGCTCTTTGAGCGCACCAATATCAAAGGCGCAAGCCCGGAAAGCCTGGGCGCACCCTTTGACCTGTTGGTTGCTGATGTGAGCTTTACCTCTCTCTCCAAACTTGCCCCCAAGCTGGCCAGTCTGATAAAAGAAGGGGGAGACTGCCTCACCCTGGTTAAGCCACAGTTTGAATTACGTAAAGATTTGGTTAAGAATGGGGTAATCTACGGTTTTGATTTACACGTAAAAGCCATAGAAAAGGTGATAGCCTCCTACCAAAAGGAGGGTCTGGTTATTCGAGGACTGAGTTTTTCTCACCTCCTGGGACCAAAAGGCAACAGGGAGTTTTGGATCTGGGCTACAAAGGGCGGCGCAACTGCTACCATTGATGTACAAAGTGTTGTGCGTTTAGCACACGAGGTACTGTAGGAGTGTAGGTATGCGAATAGCCCTTTGCGTTCATCCTTTACTGACGGCCGCCAATGAGCAGCTTGAAATATGCATTGAGTGGTTAGCAACCCGTGACATTGAAGCGGTGGTGGTTGACACCAATCACCTGCGTTTTGACTCCAAGGAGTTTACGCAGCTCACCGAGGACACCCAAGACCTCTCCCTGGTGTGCGTGTTGGGAGGCGACGGCACCATTCTCAGGTCCACGCGCCTGGCCTATGCCGTGGGAGCACCCTTGCTTGGCGTTAATTTTGGCAATCTTGGCTTTCTTTCCGGGGCTACCTCTGAGGCGCTCTTTCCGGCGCTGGAGTCTTTTTTGGCTAACAAGCTGCATAAGGATCATCGCGTAATGCTCCAGGCTGAGGCGGTCTTCAGCGATAGAAGCACGGCCAGTTATACGGCCCTGAACGAGGTGCTCATCGGCAGAAGCGTCATAGGCAAGGTTATTGTGGTGGACATAACCGTTAATGGATACCGGCTGCCCTCACCCAGGGGAGACGGCGTTATCGTGGCCACGGCCACCGGCTCCACTGCCTATGCGCACACAGCCGGCGGTCCGCTTTTGACCCCGGATAACCAGGGACTTTGCATCGTTCCGCTGTCGAGCATGGACTTCAACGCTGCGGCTTTGGTGTCTGCTCCCAGTGACGTTATCCGTCTTTCAACAGCAGCCCATGCCGACCAGTTTCCTCTGCTCATTGTTGACGGACAGCCCCTGGATACCGGCGAGAGCGACACCTACGTTACCTCGGTTGAAATAACCAAGGCCGAGCGCGACATGGTCTTTTTGCGCTACAACGCCCCTGACTTCTATACGCGCATCGCTCGCTCGCTGGCGGGGAACAGCCATGCTCACTGAGCTGAGGGTAAAGAACCTGGCTCTTATCGCCCGCGCCACCCTTGAGCTGGAGCCGGGCCTCACCGTGCTTTCTGGCGAAACCGGGGCAGGCAAAACGGCGCTGATTTCCTCACTCAAGCTGCTCATCGGTGAGAGGGGGGACTCCAACATGGTGGGCGCAGAGGGTGATGAGGCGAGCGTGGAGGCTCTGTTTCTTGAGGATTCAGTTGCTGAAGAGCGCTTGGCAATTCGCAAGATCAATACCGAGGGACGTTCTCGCTGTTATCTGGATGATTCTCTGGTTACCGTGGGAAAGCTCGGCGAAGTACTGGGCCCGTCGGTTGATTTGTACGGCCAGCATGAGCATCAATCCTTGCTCAAGGTAACCGAGCAACTGTCTTTACTTGACGAATATGCCGGCAAAGAGCTGGCTTTGGCTTTGGGCAGGTATCAGGGTGCCCTGGCGCTTTATGAAAGTGCGAGCGCCGAGTTGCAAAGGCTCTTGGAGCTGGCCAACAGCTCCAATACCCAGCGTGAGCAGGCGGCCTTTCTCAAGAAGGAGATTTTGCAAGTTGCCCCCAAGCCGGGCGAGTACGAGCTGCTTGAGCAGGAGCTTCCCCGGCTCTCGCACGGCGAGCAGCTTGCCCAGGCAAGCGGCGACATACTGGAGTTGCTGCGCGGCGAAGACGGCGTGCTAGAGCGCCTGGGCAAGGCTGGCAAGTCTCTTGCGGCACTCAAGGACATTGATGGCGCCTTGCGAGAGCCTTTTGAGCAGCTTGAGAGTCACGCGCTTGAACTGGAGGAGCTGGCTAATGACCTGGGGCGCTACGCCACCGGCGTTGAGTTTGACCCCGAGGCTCTGCAGGCAGCGCTTGACCGCCTGGGGGTGTTAGACGGACTCAGCCGCCGCTTTGGACCGGGCATGGATCAGGTGTTTGCCCAACTTGAGCAGGCTGAACAACTGCTCCTGGGCGCAGAAGATACCGCCCTGCATGTTGCAGAGGCAGAAAAGCAGCTGGCTCTGGCAGAGGCCAACCTCAAGGCCGCCGCTGCCGAGCTTGCTCTGTTGAGGCAGGCTGCCGCCCGGGAGTTTGTGGCCCAACTGGGTGACGATTTTTCCAACCTCGCCTTAACCGGTGCCAGCTTGGAATTCTCCCTTGAAGACCTGCCCTTTGAGCGTTGGAGCCCCAGTGGCTCGCAGAGCTTTGAACTGCTGTACCGGCCGGCACCTGATGCCAGCGCCAAGCCTTTGGCAAAGATTGCCTCCGGCGGTGAGCTCTCGCGCGTTATGCTGGCTATCAAGGGACTCTTGCAGTCAACCCAAAAGCGCATGACTCTGGTGTTTGATGAGATTGACGCCGGCATAGGCGGCAAAACAGCCCACGCTGTTGCCGAGCGCCTGGCTCGCTTGGCCACCGTGCATCAGGTCATAGTCATCACGCATCTGGCACAGATAGCCGTATTGGCAGACCATCACTTTTTGGTGGACAAAAGAATCGAGGGCGGCGCTGCCCACACTACCATAGCTGCCTTGAGCAAGGGTGAGCGGGTCAAAGAGGTTGCCCGCATGCTCTCCGGTACAACTGATGCTGAAGCCATAGCTCACGCCCAAAAGATGCTTGATGAGCCACGCCGCTAAACTGTCCGTCACTCTGGCCTCCGAGCCGCAATCTTGAGCACGCTGGTAAGATTGCGGGTCAAGCCCAGAGTGACGAAAGTGGTCTAACCCAGTTAAGAAGGAGCACGCAATGAGTTCTGCAGAGTTAACACTGCACAACATTACAAGTAGAAGAACCCTGTATTTGGTCTTTGCCACCCTGACCCTTCTGGTCTTGGGTTTGATATATGCCTGGTCGATTTTTGCCGGCCCTATTGGCAGTGCCTTTACCGATTACCAGCCTTACCTGCCCCAGGTATTTCAGATTTCGATGTTCTCGTTTTGCCTTTCGGCCCTCGTTGGCGCGCAGATAGTTAAAAGGCAGTCCGCAAAGCTCTCCATCATCATCGCTGCGGTTCTCATGGCCGTGGGCTTTATTTGCACGGCTCGTTTTACCGGAGAAGGCATCTGGGCCCTCTTCCTCTTCTACGGTGTTTTTACCGGATCAGGGTGTGGTATTGCCTACAACGCCATTATCTCGCTGGTTAATCCGTGGTTTCCAGACAGGATAGGCCTTGCCTCGGGCATCATGATGATGGGCTTTGGTATCTCAAGCCTGGTCTTTGGGTCACTGGCAACGGTGCTCTTTGGCTTGGTGGAATGGACCACGGTATTCCTCATAATTGCCGCCACTGCCTTTGTGGTGTTGCTTTTGTTGGCGCTTATCGTCAGGCCTGCTCCGGGAGATATTGGCGCAAGGCTGGGTGTTACCGCCACCGCCGCCGGAGTGGGGGAGAGCCCCACGCAGCAGCGCTTTCTTATGAAGACAAAGGTCTTTTGGGTCTTTTGGATTTGGGGTATCTTGATAGTGGCTGCCGGCCTTACGCTCATCGGCACCTCAAAGCAGGGCGCCGAGGCCTTGGCGCTCGACGAATCGGTCTTTGTGGGCTTTAGCGCCATACTGGTAGGCTTGGTTTCTACCATGAACGGGCTCAGCCGTATCTTCAATGGCGCGCTCTTTGACAAGATAGGTCTTGTTCCGGTGATGATGTTATCCAGCGTTGTGTGTTTCTTTTGCGCGCTTGGCCTTTCTGTCTCTTTGGCCTTGGGCATTGGGCCGCTGTATATTGCTTCGGCCATACTTATTGCCTTGCCCTATGGATCGGCTCCGGTTTTGTCGGCTGCCTTTGCGCGCCAGCGATATGGTGCCAAGAACTTTGCCTCCAACCTCAGCATCATCACCTGTTGTATTGCCATAGCGGCAGCGCTCAATATTGTGTTGGTGACGGTCTTGGGCTCACCTGCCGGGGATAATGGCCCGCTCATCTACGGCATCCTGGCCGGCTTAGTCGTGCTATCCTTTGTGGGGACACTGGTCTTTAGAGGCTTGTATAAGAATGACTTGGCAACCATCAAAGAGGAGCTGGCGTAGGCTGTGCAGGCACACGATACTGAGAATACCGGCAAGTTGTCGTCTTCTAACGAGGATTACTTGGAGGCGTTGTACCAACTGGGCGGCGAGGGCAAGGCTATTCGCTCGGTTGACTTAGCCAGCAAGCTGGGCGTTTCCAAGGCAAGCGTTAACAAGGCCATCAACAACCTCAAGAATGCTGGTTTGGTTCAACAGCCGCATTACGGCGACATCTCCCTCACGCAAGAGGGCCTGAACTACGCGCTCAAAGTGCAAAGCCGCCACGAAACACTCACCCAGTTTCTCACCGAGGTCCTGGGCGTTGAACCCAAAAGAGCCCAAGAAGAAGCCTGCACTATGGAACACGCCATAAGCGACGACACTCTAGACAAGTGGGTGAGCTTCATGAAACGAGAAGGCTTCCTCTGAAGTGGTACAGGGGGGACGGGGTTAGTGTACCAATTTGGCCCTTGGGCCAAATTGGTACACTAACCCCGTCCCTCCTGTACCAAAAGGCAAGATGCGCGCTCAGAGGAAGCCTCAAAGGGTTTCTCTGAGGGAGCAGATTAGCTTGAAAAGCTGAGCTGGGCTGAAGGAGTGTATATACAATACATGACTGAAGACCAGCTCTGCTTTGAAAGCTAAGATGCCCCTCAGAGGAAGCCGTAAAAAAGGTAAGTGGCCCGGGGAGCTTATACCCGAGCCACTCAACAAGGAGGGATGCGACGCTCAAAGCGTCTTCATGGTAGTCAACCATGGTGCGAAGCGGTGGAGAATGCCAAATCGCACTTACTATAATAGAGGGTGTACGTTTAGATACGATGACGGTGAGTGAACGAAGTATGACAGATAAACAACCAGTAGGTAACACCTCCACAGAAGCTCCACAAATCGGCGCTTTTGAGGCCAATTTGCCGGACACCGTAGTGGCCCTTACCGTGGCGTACGAGGGCTCGCACTTTTCCGGTTTTGCGCGCCAGGAGGGGCAGCGCACGGTTCAGGGCGAATTAGAGAAGGCTCTTGAAACCCTGTATCACCGTGATATCCTCACCACGGGGGCGGGGCGCACCGACACTGGTGTCCATGCCCTGGGAAACGTTGTCAGCTTTGGCCTTGAACAAGCCGAGTTTGATGCGCGCGGCTTGGATAAGCTGCAAAGCTCGCTGAATGCTCTGGTGCCGGATGCCCTGGTGGTCAAACGCATTGCGCAAAAGCCAGCCGATTTTTCTGCCCGCTTCTCTGCAAAGGCGCGCGAGTACCGCTACCGCCTCTACTTTTCTGCGGCACCTCCCCTTTTTTTAGAGCCCTATGTTTGGTGGATTAAGCTGCCCACAATAGATATCCCCGCCATGAAGGCGGCCGCGGCGCTCTTTGAAGGTGAGCATGATTTTCGCAGCTTTTGCGTTGCCAAGTCGGCAGACCTGGGGCCCACTACGCGCGAGGTGAACAAGGTGCTCATCTTTCCCTCGCAGCACTTGGGCGAGCAAAACCTGGTGGTGCAGATTATCGGCAACGCCTTTTTGCATTCTATGGTGCGCGTAATGGTGGGCACCCTGATGGAGGTTGGCATGGGTAAGCAGCCGCCCTCTTGGATTAGCGAGGTGCTTGAAGCCCGTGATCGCCAGAGTGCCGGGCAAACGGCTCCGGCAAAGGGCCTGACCTTATGGCGCGTGATCTACTAAATTGCGAGTGGTGATAACAATATTGCTGGCCTTCTTTTTGCCCCTCGCCGCTCTGATGGTGGTGCTGTCTGCGCCCGTGTGTCAGGCGGTGGCCAGGGCTACCATTCCGTATAACGCCGCAAACCCTGCAGAGCATGAACACCTGGTAGAGGTTGCCCTGGCGGTAAGGGATTTTTCCCTGGGCAACAACGCGGCACCCATGCCGGTGGGCGATGATCATCGCGTGGCTATCACCCCCGATGCCATTCAGCATCTCCTCGATGTACGGCTTGTTTTTGTGCTCTCCGAGATTGCCTTTGCCCTGCTCTTGGTAGCCCTGCTGGTCTTCATGATTGTCAGCGTGAGGCGCTCCAGGGCTGGTCTGCAGGCAAACTCAAAACGCAGCTCTTTGGAGCGCTCTCAAGGCAGCTCGCTCGCTTTCCCCCTCATCATCGGTGGCGCCTTGCCGCTGGCTGGCGCAGCGCTGCTGGGCCTGGCCATTGCCATAGACTTTGGTGCGTTCTTTGACTGGATGCACGGCATCTTCTTTGCCGACGGCACCTGGACTTTTCCCGCAGATTCACTGCTGATACGGTCCTTGCCCAACGCGTTTTGGGCTGCTTCAGCCGCTGTGTGGGCTGCCAGTATGGCGGTGCTCTGCTTGATCAGCATTGCTGTGGGGCTAATCCTCGCGCAGCGCAGTAAGCAGAGGCTTGCACACGCAGAAGGCGCCCAGCTCAAATAAGCAACAGGCGCGCGCTTGCTCACACAGAGAATTCTCTCCCCAAATAAGCTTCGGCGCTCCGCCAGAGAACCTGCTCCTGCTCGGCGCTGGTAAGGTTGTTGAGCAAAAAGCGCTCAATCTCCAGCACAGGGTTCCACATGGGATAATCCGAGCCAAAGAGTATGCGCTCAGCGCCGTAGTGCCTGATGAGCTCGGTAGTGCGTCTGGGCCCAAGGTACACAGAGGCGCTGGAGATATCCATAAAGCAGTGCTCGTCCTCCAGATACTCAACCGCCAGGTCATAGAGAGACCATCCGCCAAAGTGGGCGCAGTTGACCGTTAAGTTGGGAAACTCCTGCAACACACGTTTGGTACGTATGGGGTGAGAGTAGTCATGGCGATAGTCGCCGCAGTGCAGCATCACCGGGAGCCGTCCCTCCAAAAGGGCGTAGAACTCCATGAGGCGCTCGTCGTCTATATTGACACACTGCGAGTCCGGGTGCATCTTAAAGCCACAGAGCCCCAGCGAAAGAGCGCGCTCAATCTCTCCAGCTTTGTCCTCAAAATCCTGATGCATGGCGGCAAATCCAATGAAGGTGGGATGCTCCCTGCACTGCTCGGCGATGAAATCGTTGATGGTGGTGACCTGCTCTGGCCTGAGCGCAACCGAGTGCACCACCGAGTAATCTATGCCAGCCTGGCTTTGAAGGCTGAGCAGCTCATCAACCGTGCCATTACCAGCCATGATAACGTCGTAGTATCTGCCCACTCCCTCAACAGCACGATGGGAAATAGTTTTTGGATAGACGTGGTTGTGAATATCAACGCGGAGGGTAGGTTCTTTTTTCATATTAAGAGTCCTGTTGTTCGAAATAATCCAATATATGGTACTATACCGCATTGCGTGCGGGCGTGGCGGAATTGGCAGACGCGCTAGCTTCAGGTGCTAGTGAGGTTAACCCTCGTGAAGGTTCAAGTCCTTTCGCCCGCACCATCTGGTACATGCCTAAACGCCGCTTCGCCAGGCTCACGTATTTTCATACGCTTCGCCTATCGAATCAACGTTTATGCACGCACCAGCTGGCACGGGTGCCCCGCACCATCTCCTATTATGAATGATGCACAGTAATAGCAAGACTGAAAGAAGGAGATTACCTATGGCTGAAGCCAACACTAAAGCACTTGCTCAAAAAGTATCTGACGTACTGCATGACAAGCCCGAACTGCTCGATCGTTTCATGAGTCATCCTCAAGATTCCATTACAAAAATCACCGGCAATAATAACTTGTCGGCATCCGACATGGGTGGCATTTTGGATCTTTTGCTGAGCGGCTCAAATAAGGACAGTGGTCTTCTGGGAGACATTGTCGGCGCTCTGATCAAGAGCAAAACAACCAACTCCGGCGAAAGGAATGTCGTTGGCGAGTTGATTGGAAAGGTTATTGGCAACGATAACTCCAAAGACATCATTACCGCTGTGCTCGGAAGCCTGCTTGGGCAATCCGGCAGCAAGGATGCCGCAAGCAGCAGCAGTGCCACCAAAACCACAGGCACAAAGACCACAGGCACAAAGACCACAGGCACTAAGACCACAGGCACTAAGACCACAGGCACTAAGACCACAGGCACTAAGACCACAGGCACTAAGACCACAGGCAC
>WRBR01000073.1 GCA_009784425.1 Coriobacteriia bacterium
CGGGGTTGGAACAGGGGGACGGGGTTAGTGTTCCAATTTGACCTTGGTCAAATTGGAACACTAACCCCGTCCCCCTGTTCCAACCCCGCCCCCCGTTCCACACCAAGCCCTGTCCCTCCAGTACCAATCCCCTGGGCCTACGTCAAGATATCTGACGGGTGTTCTCGGCATTGTTCCTACTGCACAATTCCCTCTATCAGAGGCCCTTATCACAGCTATTCCTTTGAGGCCATTATCAACGAGGTTGAAAGCCTCGTTGCACAAGGCGCGCGCGAGATTATTCTTGTTGGTCAAGATACCGGCATCTGGAGTGCACCAGAAAAGCCGCAGAACCTTGCAGAGCTGCTAAACAGCCTGGCATCCGCTTATCCCCAAACGTGGTTCAGGGTCATGTACCTGCAGCCCGAGGGCATCACGGACGAGCTGCTGGCGGTTATGGCACAGCATGCCAATATCGCTCGCTACCTCGACATTCCGCTTCAGCATGCCAGTGCAGAGATTCTCGCCTCTATGAACCGCAAGGGTTCAGGCAAGGAGTATCTGGAGTTGGTGAGCCGCATCAGGGAGGCGCTGCCCGGCGTGGTGCTGCGCACCACGGTGATGGTTGGCTATCCAGGCGAGAGCCCAGAGGATTACAACGAGCTCTGCGCTTTTATCGAGGCTGCCTGTTTTGATTACGTGGGCATCTTTGTTTACTCGCCAGAGGAGGGAACAGCGGCTGCAGCCCTCTCCCGTCAGATTGATGAAGAGACTGCCAAAGAGCGCCTCCAAGAGCTCAGAGACAAGGCTGATCTCATTGGTTTTGAGCGGGCAGATAGACAATTGGGGCAGAGGACTGAAGTCCTCATCTGCGGGCAAGACGAAGAAGGAGTCTATGGTCGCACCAAGGGACAGGCGCCTGACGTGGATGGGATAACCTACCTGTACGTACCGAATGATGCGGGCGCTCTGACGCTGCTCCCGGACAAGACTCCGCCGGGAACCGTTGTTCAGGTCACGATAAGCGAGACGGTACTGTATGATTTATTTGCAGAAATAACAACAGAGACACAGTGATTATGGCAGCTCAGTCCTATAAGCAAATACTCACTCCGGCAAACATCGTTACCACGATACGCATTGCCCTGGTGCCGATTTTTGTGGGAATGCTCTTGGCGCCGTGGCCCAGCTGGTTTCCGGATAGCACCATGCGCGACTTTTTGGAGCTCATTAAGCCCTGGCTAGCGGCGGGGGTCTTTGCGCTGTTGGCCTTTACCGACAGCGTTGATGGCTACCTCGCACGCTCGCGTAACGAAATCACCACCCTTGGCAAGTTTCTCGACCCACTGGCAGACAAAATCCTTGTTGCTGCCGCCCTTTTAGCCTTAGTTGAGCTCCAGGAGCTGCCAACCTGGGTAGTGCTCGTTATCATCGCGCGGGAGTTCTTGGTTAGCGGTCTGCGCATGGTGGTTTCAGCCGAAGGCCACGTCATTGCTGCGAGCCCACTCGGCAAGGTTAAGACGGTTGTGCAGGTTATTGCAATCATCCTCTTTATCATTAAGAGCAGTCCTAATCTTCCCGCCAATATGGGCAGCTATTACTATGGGATGTTCTATTTGTTCTCATGGGCGGTCATGCTCGCAGCCCTGCTCTTCACCGTGTTTTCGATGGTGGATTATTTCTATAAGGCAAGTAAGGTGCTGGCCCTCCCCTTTATAACTGGAAAGAAGGCCTCGGCGCCAAAAGATAGCAAGCCGCTGGCAAAGGAGATCATTGAAAAGGCTCAGTTGCAGCAGCTGCGCATTGGAACCGCTGAGTCGTGCACCGGCGGGCTGGTGGCAAAGCGTATGACGGATGTTCCGGGCTCCTCTGAGGTTTTTAACGGGAGCATAGTGTCGTATTCCAATGAGGTTAAAACCAGCCGCCTTGGCGTAAGCCCGGAGACCTTAGGGCAGTATGGCGCCGTAAGTGAGCAAACTGCGCGAGAGATGGCAGAAGGTGCCTTGACTGCGCTAGGGGTAGACCTTGCTGTGAGCACAACAGGCATCGCCGGCCCCGAAGGCGGAAGCGAGGATAAACCGGTGGGAACCGTGTGGGTGGGCATAGCATTCAAAAATGCCAAAAAAAATAACAGTATAGAATCTTCAGCTGAAGCCTTTGACTTTGAAGGCAACCGCACACAAGTCAGAGCCCAAGCCACCAACGAAGCCCTTGCAGCTCTGTGCAAACACTTGAGTTAGCACTCTTCGTCCAGTTGTTTGGTACAGGAGGGACGGGGTTTGGTGTACCACTTTTGCCAATGGCAAAAGTGGTACACCAAACCCCGTCCCTCCTGTACCAAATGAAGCCCTTGCTACGCTTCTTCGAGCTGTTTCCTGACGGCAATTGAGGCAACGTTTGAGCTGTATCCCTTGGAAACAAGATACTGATAGGCAGCTTGGCGAGGGTTCTTAGAGCGCGTACGGTGACATTTGAGTATAAGAAGCGCCTGCTCAAGCTGCTCATCATCAGAAAAGAAGGCCTCAGGATAGCCCTCCACTTCTCCTTTGTTAATACCAAAGCGGTAGAGGTCACTTTCGATTCTGCGCCTGCCCCAGCCGGCAGCGAGCCGGTCCTTAATCAGGTCTTTGGCAAATCGCTGATCATCGAGTAATCCGCAGGAAAGCGCGCGCTCAACTGCACTGCTGGTGGCGTCTTGGCTATAGCCCTTCTCAAGAAGACGCTTGTTCGTTTCTTGTACAGAGCGCTCGCGCGCTGCAACAAGCCGCACCAGAGCGTTCATGGCCTCATCAGCGTCGGTTGCCTTGGCACCAAGATTCTTTGCTTGTCCTCGATTAAGTGGTCTCATCATAAATCTTCCAAGGCACCTAAGAGCCGCCGGGCTCTGTGGGGCTCCTTAGGTGCCTATAGTTTCAAATGCCTACGAGGCTGCCGCTTCCAGCGCCTTTTTGCTTTTTGACGGGGCATCTTCATCAGCAGTGAGCCCCAGCGCTGAGCGAGTGCCCTGCTCAATTTCATTACGCAGGGCGGGGTTTTCCTTCAGATAATCTTTGACCGCCTCGCGTCCCTGACCAAGGCGCTGGTCGCCATAGGTGTACCAGGCACCTGAGCGCTTAACAAGCCCTACCTCCACTGCCATATCGAGGATGCAGCCTTCCTTTGACGCGCCTTCGCCAAAGATTAAATCAAACTCGGCCTGACGGAAGGGGGGCGCCACCTTGTTCTTGACCACCTTTACCCTCACGCGGTTTCCTACAATGTCGGTGCCTTTTTTGATGGTATCCACCTTGCGCACGTCCAGGCGAACCGAGGAGAAAAACTTGAGAGCGCGGCCACCGGTGGTGGTTTCAGGATTGCCGTACATAACGCCAATCTTCTCGCGCAGCTGATTGATGAAGATACAGGTGGTGTTTGATTTTGAAAGCGAGCCGGCAAGCTTTCTGAGGGCCTGGCTCATCAAACGGGCCTGCAAGCCTACGCTCGCGTCCCCGATTTCTCCCTCAATCTCTGCCCGCGGCACAAGGGCCGCCACTGAGTCTATGACTATGCAGTCAATGGCATTTGAGCGCACCAACATGTCGCAGATCTCCAGGGCTTGCTCGCCGGTATCCGGCTGAGAAACCAAGACCTCATCGATGTCCACGCCCAAACGTGCAGCATAGGTGGGGTCGAGCGCATGCTCCGCGTCAATGAAGGCCACGATGCCGCCGAGCGCCTGGGCCTCGGCGATTATCTGCAAGGCCAGAGTGGTTTTGCCGCTTGCCTCCGGGCCGTAGATTTCTACAATGCGGCCGCGAGGTACTCCGCCAATGCCCAAGGCTGCGTCGAGTGCCAGGATGCCCGACGGGATAATCCCTAACTCTAGCCTAGGTCCGCCTTCGCCAAAGCGCATGATAGAACCCTTGCCAAACTTCTTCTCAATTTCTCCTGTGGTGATTTCAAGTGCTTGGACCTTCTCTTTGTCCATGTCTGCTCCATTCAGTCTTCGATTACGTCATAATACTATACGAACACCTGTTCGTAGTCAAGTACCAATGCCCGGAGAGAGGCTCAACTGACCAGCTTCTCTAAATTCTGGTCTATTGTAATACCTCAATCTTAACTTTCTCTTGACCGCATCAAAGCGAAATTAAAACTGGCAAGCCATTTTCTCAACAGATTCTTAACCAGTGGAACAGAGGGACACCAACCCCGTCCCTCTGTTCCAGGCTCAAGAGCCAAATTGGTACACCAACCCCGTCCCTCTGTTCCACCGCAGCCCCTCTGTACCACAGTGCTACAATATCTTGAGAAGCACCAATGAATTGCAGAAAAGGAAGAGGATTATCATGGCCGGACACTCTAAATGGGCCACAACTAAACATCGCAAGGCTGCTCAGGACAAAAAGCGTGGGGCGCTCTTTTCCAAGCTCTCCCGTATGATCACGGTTGCAGCCAAGGAGGGTGGCGACCCCAATCCCGATAACAACGCCAGCCTGGCGGCGGCCGTAGCCAAGGCTAAGAGCTACAGCCTGCCCAAGGACAAGATAGATACGGCAATCAAAAAGGCGTTTTCTTCCGGCGCAGACGGCGCAATATTTGAGACGGTAATCTACGAGGGCTACGGCCATGCCGGAGTAGCTATCTATATAGAGGCGCTCACTGACAATCGCAACCGCACCGCTGCCGATGTACGCGCCGCCTTCTCTCACACCGACGGCAACCTGGGCACCACCGGTTCGGTGGCGTTTCAGTTTGAGCGCAAGGGGCAGATTACCCTCAACAAAGCCCAGATGCCCGATGAAGAAGAGTTCATGCTCGCCATTGCCGAGGCAGGCGCCGACGACTACCAAGACGCCGAGGATGAGTGGATTGTCTTTACCGGCCCCACGGAGCTCGCCAGCGTGCGCGACGCCCTCACCGAGCAGGGCTTGGAAGTCAAAGGCTACGAGCTCATCATGGAACCCACAACTCCCACCGAGGTCACCGTGACCCAAGCCAAAAAGGTCATGAAGCTGGTAGACAAACTCGAGGAGCTAGAAGACCTGCAAAATGTCTATCACTCCATGAATATCACCGAAGAGATAGCAGCCGCTCTCGATGAGGGTTAGACTCTCCTCTTTTGTCTCGAAAAAGTAATAAGGAGTGCGCTTTGGCAGGAATACCGGAGTTTTTGTGCAGAATTTGCGCTTGTGCGCGACTTTTTGCTTATTTCTGGAGTCAAAACACTGTGTTTTGTTGCACAGGCAACGAAAATAGTGCGATATTGACAAAAACCAGCGATAAAATCGCGCACAAGCGCAAATTCTGCACAAAAATCGGAGATTTTCTTGCAAAAGCCCCAATCTTTACTCAAGACACAAGCTTACCGGGGTGTTTTGTATGACTACCTTAGCCAAGGCTCTCAAGGAATACCTGCTCTACCTCAGGGTGGAAAAAGGCGCTGCGCCTGCCACCTTGGACGCTTACCGTCTTGACTTGCAGCGTTTCATCAAGGCAATGGGAGAGGAAGCGCCCGCCGATTCACTGGAGTATCAAGGCATAGTTACCTACCTGGGCCAGTTGGTGGAGCTGGGGTACGCCCCCTCATCGCTCAAGCGTGTGGTTGCTGCTATCAAAGGCCTCTCTGGATTCATGGAGCGCGACGGCATCACCGCACACAATGTAGCAGGCATTTTGAAGATGCCCAAGGTGCCGGCCCATCTGCCTGCTACGCTCAGCATTGAGCAGATTTCCGAATTGCTGGACCAGCCCTTTGAGCTCACCCCGTTGGGCATGCGCAACAAGGCAATCCTGGAGCTTTTATATGGTTGCGGTATGCGAGTTTCGGAGCTCACCAGCCTGGGCCGGGCAGAGTGCAATTTAAATGAAGGTCTCATCAGGGTCTTTGGCAAAGGCTCAAAAGAGCGCATGGTGCCCATCGGCGGCACGGCGCTGGCCGCGCTTGTTGCGTATCTGAATGAGGCACGAGGTCTGCTGCACACTAAAAAGGTCACGGCACCTCCTGAGGACAGCGCCGTTTTTCTCAATGCCCGCGGACAGCGCCTGAGCAGGCAAGGTGTCTTTTTAGTGGTTGTAGAATACGGAGAGCGTGTAGGACTCACAAACTTGCACCCGCACAGCCTGCGCCACTCTTACGCAACACATCTGCTTGAAGGCGGCGGCGATCTGCGCTCAATTCAGCAGCTGCTCGGACACGCCACTATCTCCACCACCCAAATCTACACGCACGTAGGCCGCAGCCACCTCAGAGAAGAATACCTCAGCTGCCACCCCCGCGCCAAGATGCGCTGAAGTGACTCCCTGGGGACGGGGAAAGTGACTCAGTGGCACAGGGGAGCCAGTTCCTGCCGCGTTTGCACGCAAAAGAACGATATTTGACCTTAAATCATCAGAAATCGGGCATTTTGAGGCGAAAAATCGTTCTTTTGCGTGCAAACGCGGCAGGAACTGGCTCCCCTGTGCCACTGAGTCACTTTCCCCGTCCCCAGGGAGTCACTCGATGCCGGTTGCCAGGGGTGGGAGGTCAAGCTCTATGAGGAATTCGTAGAGGCGCATGTTGTCAAAGCCGTGGTTGAGGGCAAAGATGATGGCAGCGTCGCGCTTGATGAGGGCATGCAGGGCGCCGCTAGCGGTAACCGCAAGCATCCGCTGCGCGGTAGAGAGGTCAAGGCGCATGGCAATGGCAATGGCCAGGTAGTAGTCGCGCTTGCCAATGCGGGTGCCGTCCATGATCTGGTATCCGTAGGTCCGCGAGATATTGGCATCACGAATCACGGCACTGCGTGAGTGGCCGGTTTTAAGGAACAGCTCGTCAAAGAAGTCCCGTATGTCGGGGTCAAGAAAGCCGGTGTTGTTGCCACTGGGAAAGTCAGGAAAGCTGTCTCCCTTAAGGCGACTCATCATAGCTTGAGTATCAAGCATGGGCAGACCTTCTTGCGGTGTTTGTGACATGCGCTGTTCCTCTCGTTATCAAAGTACATGGTACAGGAGGGACGGGGCTTGGTGTACCACTTTTTTGTCCTAGGACAAAAAAGTGGTACACCAAGCCCCGTCCCTCCTGTACCACATGAGTTAAAATACACGCTGGTAAAAACCTACAGAGGATGGATAGCATGAACACTTACGAAGTGAAAGACATCAAGCTCGCCCCCAGTGGCGCACAGAAAATCGCCTGGGTGCGCGATCATATGCCGCTCCTGCGCGCAATCGAAGACCAAATGAGCACCTTGCCTGCGGGTGAGCGCCCCTTGGCGGGAGTCAGGCTCAGCCTCTCTATTCACATGGAGGCTAAGACGGCCTATTTTTGCCAGGTGCTAACAGCGGCAGGAGCTCAGGTGCATGCAACCGGCTGCAACGTGCTTTCCACGCAAGATGACGTAGCGGCGGCACTTGCGGCAAGCGGTGTCACGGTCTTTGCCGTGCACGGCGCAAGCGACGCGGACTACCTGAGGCACCTGGTGATGTGTCTTGAGCATAAACCCAACATCGTCATCGATGACGGCGGGGACTTGATAAACATACTGCACACCTCAAGGCCTGAGTTGGCAGAAGAGGTTTGGGGAGGCTGCGAAGAAACCACCACCGGCATTCACCGCCTTAAGGCCCTGCAAGCCGAGGGGCTTTTGCGCTTTGCTATGGTTGCCGTTAACGACGCACGCATGAAGCACCTCTTTGATAATCGCTATGGCACGGGGCAGAGCACCTGGGACTCAATCATGCGCAATACCAACCTCATCGTTGCCTCAAAGACGGTTGTGGTTGCTGGCTACGGCTGGTGCGGGAGAGGTATTGCTCTGCGCGCGGCGGCGTTGGGAGCCCAGGTTATCGTCACCGAGTTTGATGCCATCAAGGCCATCGAGGCGCGCATGGATGGTTACGCGATTATGCCTATGACTGAGGCGGCCAAGCTCGGCGACATCTTCATCACCGCAACCGGCTGCAAAGACATCATCACCACCGAGCACATGCAGCTCATGAAAGATAACGTGCTGCTCTGCAATGCCGGGCACTTTAATTTAGAGGTGGACGTGGCGGGGCTTGCGGCTCTCGCCGTCTCTCGCCATGAGGCCCGTAAGAATATTGAGGCCTTTGTCTTGCCCAACGGCAAGCGCATCAACATCATTGCTGAGGGCAAACTCGTGAATATCGCCGCCGCCGACGGTCACCCCGCCGAGATCATGGATCTGAGCTTTGCCGTGCAGTATCACTCGGTTTTATACCTGCTTGAGAACCGCGGAAGCCTTGAGCCCAGGGTAATCGACGTGTCCAAAGAAATAGACGACCGCATCTCCAAAGAAGTGCTCAAAGCCTGGGGAGCAGAGATAGACGTTCTCAGCCCCGAGCAAGCAGAGTATTTATCCAGCTGGAAAGTGTAGGAGGCTTTGAGACAGAGGGACGGGGCTGGAACAGGGGGACGGGGTTGGGACAG
>WRBR01000074.1 GCA_009784425.1 Coriobacteriia bacterium
CCCACAACAACCCTGAAATCAAGGGCCGAGCTTTGCCCCTCAACCACAGAGCCGCGCATGCCAATGAGGCGCTCGGCGCCAGCCTTAGCGTGACTCGCCTTTTGGGTAATCTTGCGCGCAAAAGGCCTGAGCGCAGCCAAAGCAATGCCCGAAACCACAATAAACGCAATAATCTGCCACGTTAAATCAAGCCCCAGCGCGTTCAGAATAGCCGCAACAACCGCGCCAATGGCAAAGGGCAAAAGGAAAAAGGAGAGCGAGAGCATCTCGCCAATAAAGAGTAGCGCCGCAGCGATAACCCAAATCCAAAACCAAGGCATTGCGTCCACAGAAACTCCTCTTCTCGCAGGTCAAAAGCGCTTAGGCTGCATCCAAATTCCCTAGACCGAGGCAACCAGAGCCATAAGCCATTATAAGATATAATTTAGCCAACTGTTTGGCGGAGTTCTTCGCCAAGCGCCCTGACGGCAAGAGGGGTTACTGGTCAGGCCCTGGGTCTGGGGCTTAGTGATTTCAGGTTCCGGAGCGCGCGCGGGGCTATTCGCGTAGCGAATTAAGACCCGCGTCCGGGGCCCCGCAAAGTACACCGAGCGAAGCGAGGGACTTTGTGGGGAGAGGAGTGGTGGCGAAGCGGGCGGAGTTTCTGCGCTTTTGGCAGAAACGGAGCTTAGCGCAGCCCAGCACGACGAGGCGGAGGCCTCCGGGTTCTGAAATCACTAAGCCCCAGACCCAGGGCCTGACCAGCAGGTCTACAGCCGCATGGATGAAGGAGGACAGATGAAGCTGCAAAGCAGGGTTTTGATTCCGATTTTGTCGGTTCTCATACTGTCGCTGGTGCTTATCAGCATCACCTCTGTATCCGTTATGCGCGATACCACCAATACTATGGTTGATTCGGAGATGCGGCATGTGGCTGACTCGGTGAGCCACCAGATTGTGCTCTCCCAAAGTATCACGGATTCGGTGCTGGAGATGATGAACCAGAAGAATCTGGTTTTGGCCCAGATTTTGGCCACAATGATTGCCGAAGACCCCACCAACCTCGAAAATGAGAATATGGCGCGGTTCTGTGAGCTTTTTCAGGTCTCCGAGGTGCACGTAACCGACGAAAACGGCATTCTCAGCTGGGGCAGCGAGCCCGATTTCTTTGGGCTTGACTTCTACACCAATGAACAAACTCTGCCTCTCACAGCCATACTCAGCAACCCAACGCTGACCATTGCCCAGGAGCCGCAGCCGCGCGCCTATGACGGCACCTTGTTTCAGTACATCAGTGTGTCGCGCATCGACAAGCCGGGCATTGTTCAGGTGGGCGTTGAGATGGAGGTTATTGACGAGGTCAAGATGTCTCTCAGCGTGCAAAACGCCATCCAGGATATAAGGATTGGGCATGATGGCGGCGTTTTATTGCTTAACAGGGATGGTTTGGTGGTTGCTGACAGTTTCAGCGCCTTAACAGGGTTCAACATGAACAGTCAGCCGTGGTTTGAAACGATGTTTGATAACAAAGAGGGAACCCTGGAGATTCAATTGGGTCGCCACGAATGTCAATCCTATTATCGCTTTGATCACAACTATATAATCGTCACCTTCATCCCCTTGGCGGAGTTGAATGCCTATACCATGCGGATACTCGGCAGCATTATTCCGCTGGGCGTGGCGGCGGCGGTCATCGTCTCGTTCATCACCATTTGGCTCATCCGCTGGATCACCAAAAAGGCCTACTGGTACGAGAGCATCCTTGACTGCATCCCCTTCTTTGTCTCGGTCACCGATATGAAGCGCAACTTGACCTTTGTCAACAAGCCCGTTGAGGAGTTTTTGGGGAAGAAGCGGAGCGAGTTGTTGGGCCTGCAGTGCAACAATTGGAATGTCAACACCTGCAGAACAGACAACTGCGGCATTTTCTGCCTGGAAACCGGCAAGCCAACGCCCACCTTTGAACAAAACGGCATAGAGCTCAAAGTTGACGTGAACTATCTCATGGACAGAAATAACAAAAAGGTTGGCCACCTCGAGATATTCCAAGACGTTACGGAGATGCTGCTGCTGCATAAAAAGCTTGAAAAGGCCCTGGTGGAGGCAAACGCCGCCAGCTACGCAAAGAGCAACTTCCTGGCCAACATGAGCCATGAGATTCGCACGCCGATGAACGCAATCATCGGCATGACCCAGATTGGAAAAGCCTCAGAAGACCTGGCTCGCAAGGATTACAGCCTCGCGAGAATCGAGGATGCGTCGCACCATCTGCTGGGCGTGATAAACGACATCCTGGACATCTCCAAGATTGAGTCGGGCCGCTTTGAGCTCTCCATGACCGAGTTCAACTTTGAGAAAATGCTCAAGCGCGTGGTGAACGTTTCCACCTTTAAAGTGGATGACAAGCACCAAAAACTCACCGTGTACGTGGATAGAACGATTCCCAAGTTTTTGCTTGGCGACGATCAGCGCCTGGCGCAGGTCATCACCAATCTCTTAGGCAACGCGGTTAAATTCACCCCTGAGGACGGAGACATCAAGCTCAACACTTACTATCAGGGAGAAAAGGACGGGCTTTGCGAGATTAAAATCTCGGTGACTGACTCGGGCATTGGCATCAGCAAAGAGCAGCAGGCCAGGCTATTTCAGTCGTTTCAACAGGCCGAAAGCGACACCACCCGCAAATTCGGCGGCACCGGGCTGGGCCTGGCGATTTCAAAGAGCATCATTGAGATGATGGACGGCACAATCTGGGTTGACTCTGAGCTCGGCAAAGGCTCGCGGTTCTCCTTTACTTTCAAGATGCAGCGTCGTAAGGGTAAAGAAGAAAACCTTCCCCAAAAAGAAATCGACTGGAAGAGCCTCCGCGTTTTGGCGGTGGATGACGACCGCTACATTCTGGAGGATTTCAAGGGGATCATCGAAAAATTTGGCGCACGCTGCGATGTTGCCGAAAGCGGCGAGGAGGCGCTTGCACTCCTAGAGAAGGGCGAAGATTACAACCTGTTTTTTGTGGACTGGCGCATGCCGGGCATGGACGGCATAGAGCTGACCGAGAAGCTCAAGCAAAGGATGAAGAAACCCGATGACTCCTTTGTCATCATGGTTTCGTCCACTGAATACAGTCTGATATCCAACCGGATGGACGAGGTGGGGGTTGACAGTTTTCTCCAAAAACCCCTGTTTGCCTCAACCATTGAGGAGCTTGTGGGGCAGTACTTTGGCATCAGCGAAACGGAGCTTGAGGTTGTTGATGACGAAGTGGACATCAGCGGAATCTTTGCGGGGCACCAGATTTTAATGGCCGAGGATGTAGAGATAAACCGCGAGATAGTGCTTGCCCTGCTTGAGCCTACCGAGCTTAAGATTGACTGCGCAGAAAACGGCAAAGAAGCCCTGGAGATGTTCAAGGCCGCACCGGATAAATACGAGCTGATTTTCATGGACATCCAAATGCCCGAGATGGACGGCTACGAAGCCACACGCCGCATCAGAGCGCTGGACATTCCCAAGGCAAAGAGCATCCCCATCATCGCCACCACCGCCAACGTCTTCAAAGAAGACATAGAAAACTGCCTCGCCGCCGGCATGAATGACCACGTGGGCAAACCCCTCAACATCCAAGAAGTCCTCGACAAACTACGGGAGTACTTGGCTTAATATATAAGCATGAAACAAATTGTAGAAGCACATATCAACCAAGCCATTGAGCGCGCTATCGCTGCGGGGGATCTTGCCCTAACCGGCAGCCCCGAGAGTGCGGTGGAGCGCCCGCGCGACCCTTTGCACGGAGACTGGGCGTGCACCATAGCCCTCAAGCTCGCCGGCGAGCTGGGCCAGAGCCCGCGCGAGATAGCGCAGATTATTGTTGATCACTTAAAGGAGAGCGCGGCTTTTTCTTTGGTGGAGATAGCCGGGCCGGGCTTTATCAATCTCACCCTCTCCGCCAACGCCTTAGCCGGCCTACTGCGCGAGGCCTTTGACTCAGGCGCCTCGTACGGACGCGTTGACCTGGGGCGCGGCCGCAGTATCAACGTTGAGTACATCTCCGCCAATCCCACCGGGCCCCTGCATGTGGGTCATGGGCGCTGGGCGGCGCTCGGCAACGCTATGAGTCGGGTGCTGGAGCACGCCGGCTGGAAGGTGTGCCAAGAGTTCTACATCAACGACGCCGGCAACCAGATGGACAAGTTTGGTGAGTCGGTAGCCGCGCGGTATCTGCAGGAGTTTGGCGTAGATGCCAAGGTGCCCGAGGACGGCTACCACGGGGTGTACGTTATTGACATAGCAAAGGAGCTGGTTGCCGAGTTTGGAAACGCGTATCTTGAGCTGCACGCGGATGAACTCTGTGCCGAGATGTGCGAGCTGGGATACACACGCATGCTCAAAAGTCAGCAGGATATTTGCGCACAGCTGGGTGTGAATTTTGATGTGTGGTTCAGCGAGCGCCGGTTGTATGAACCTTTGGCTGGCGGCTCGGGCGGCTCGGGCGGCGAGGGCGACGCGAGCGGCGAGGACGGCGCGGGCGCTGACGGCCGTACCCCCATAGAGCTGATGTTCAACAAGCTCCAGGCCGGCGGCTACCTCTACGAAGAAGACGGCGCCACCTGGTTCAGAAGCACCAACTTCTCTGACGACAAAGACCGCGTGCTCACTAAAAGCAACGGCACCTACACCTACTTTGCCCCAGACATTGCCTATCACCTGGACAAATTTGAGCGCCCGCCCACGGCTGAAAACCCCAAGGGCGGCTGTGAATACCTCATCAACATCTGGGGCGCCGACCACCACGGCTACGTGCCCCGCATGCAGGCTGCCGTGTCGGCCATTGGCCACGAAGGCAAGCTTCAGGTGGTGTTAGGCCAGCTGGTCAACCTCTACAGAGGCGGCAAGCCAGTGAGGATGTCCAAACGAACCGGCGAGATGATTACCTTTGAAGAGCTGGTTGAAGAGGTGGGCGCCGACGCCACCAAGTACCTCATGCTCTCACGCTCGTCAGACCAGCCAATAGACTTTGACATTGAGGTTGCCAAAAAGCAGGACTCCTCCAACCCCGTGTACTACGTGCAGTATGCCCACGCCCGCATCTGCTCGGTGCTCCGCAAAGCAGCCGACGAGGGCTTCAACATAGAGAGCCTGGCAGCCCTCAATGACGAGCAACTGCTACTCCTGCAAGCCCCAACCGAAAAAGAACTCATCCGCTTCATCGGCCAACTCAGCGAACTGATAGAGCAATGCGCCCGCGACCTCTCTCCCTTCAAGCTCACCCACTACGCCGAGGAGCTAGCCGCCCGCTTCCACCGCTTCTACACCGAATGCATCATCATAAGCGAAGAGAGCAACCTCACCCTGTCCCGCCTCTACCTCAGCGAAACCACCCGCCGAGTACTGGCCTTAGTTCTAGACCTACTAGGCGTAACCGCCCCTAAAAAAATGTAGACTTAAGGAGAATGATGGGAAGTATACGTCGCGATAAAAATGCAAAGCCTGACATGCGCACAACCATGCAACTGGGCGCTGTGCTCTCAAAAACGGCAGAAGTACGCAACGGCCACCTCTACGTAGGCGGCGTCAACATGGCAGAGCTGGCGCGTGAGCAAGGCACGGCTCTCTACGTCATGGACGTGGCGCAAATCAAACAACAGCTGAGAGCCTACAAAGAAGCGCTCGGCGAGGACAACATCGTAGCCTTTGCCGGCAAGTCATTCCTCAACAAGGCAATGGTGCGCCTGCTCGCCGCCGAGGGCTGCTACCTCGATGTAAGCGGTGGGGGAGAGCTCGCCATTGCGCTCGCCGCAGGCTTTGACCCAAAGCACGTCATTGTGCACGGCAACAACAAAACCGAGACAGAGCTCACCGAGGCTATAGAAGCCGGAGCAGGCCTCATAGTTGCAGACTGCTTTGAGGAGCTGGAGCGCATCAGCCGCATCGCGAGTGCGCGCGGCATTACCCAGAGCATCCTCCTGCGCATCAAGCCCGGAGTGGTTGCCGACACGCACACCTTTATGACCACCGGCTCCGAGGACAGCAAGTTTGGCTTTGGCATTACCGACGGCTGGGCAGAGCGCGCCGCAGCGCAGGCCCTGCAACTGCCGGGCATAGCGCTTAAGGGCATTCACGTGCACATTGGCTCGCAGATTTTTGCCATCTCTTCGTACGCCGACACCATTGAGGTGCTGGCAAACCTCACTGAGAACCTCAGCAAAAATTGCGGCTTTACCCCAGAGATCATCGACCTGGGCGGCGGCCTCGGCATTGCCTATCAGGCTGCCGATGAGCCCACGGCCATACAAGAGCTGGGCCAGCTGATAACCAAGCAACTGCCCAAGGCCTGGGAGCAGCGCGGCCTGCCACTGCCTACTATCATAGTTGAGCCGGGGCGCTCCATTGTGGGAACAGCCGGTCTCACCCTCTACACCGTGGGCGCCATCAAGGATCTGAAAGACATCAGGTGCTTTGTAGCCATAGACGGCGGCATGACCGACAACATCCGCACGGCACTCTACGACGCCCGCTACGAGTCAGTCATCGCCAACAAGGCAGACCGCCCGCGTGATGCAATCGTGACGCTGGCCGGCAAACACTGCGAAAGCGGCGACATGGTGGCAATAGATGCCTCCCTCCAAACACCCGAGGTAGGAGACATCGTAGCCATGCTCGCCACCGGCGCCTATAATGCTACTATGAGTAGCAATTACAACGCCCAGGTAAGACCCGCCGTGGTTTTTGTAGAAGACGGCACTGCAACGCTCGTCCAAAGAAGAGAAACCTACACCGACCTCATGGCCCGCGACATATAAGGGGAGATGCAACATGAAAAAAATCAAAATCGGAATCCTAGGACTCGGCACCGTTGGTGGGGGAGTCATCAACATCCTCAAAACACATAAAGAAAACTTTCTGCGCGACCAAGGCGTTGACATTGAGATTGTCCAGGTTGCCTCGCGTAGCATCGAAAAGGCCAGGCAGCTGGGCGTAGAAGACATCTTCACCACCGATGGCTACGAGCTCATCAACAACCCAGAGATAGACATCATCGTTGAGCTCATAGGCGGCACCGACATTGCCAGAGACTACATCTACGCCGCAATCGAAGCAGGCAAGCGAGTCATCACCGCAAACAAGGCCGTCATGGCCCAGGATTTCTACGAGCTGCTGGAGCAGAGCGGCACCAAGGGTGTGGAGCTGGCCTTTGAAGCCAGCGTGGGCGGCGGCATCCCCATCATTGGCGCGCTCCGTAACTCGCTCATCGGCAACCGCATAGAGAGCGTGCTCGGCATTGTCAACGGCACCACCAACTACATGCTCTCCCAAATGACCCAGTTTGGCTACGACTACAACACCGTGCTGCAAGAGGCCCAAGAACTCGGCTACGCAGAGGCCGACCCCACAGCAGACGTAGGCGGCTATGATGCCGCGGCCAAGATTGCCATTCTCACCACACTCGCCTTTAACACCGAGGTAGTGCTTAGCCAGGTGCCCACCGAGGGCATCACCCGTCTCACCCCGCTTGACATAGCAAACGCCGCCGACATGGGCTACGTCATCAAACTGCTCGCCATCTCAAACCGCACGCCCGAGGGCATCGACATGCGCGTGCACCCCACCATGCTGCCGTTTGACCACGCCCTCGCCAGCGTCAACGGCGTATTCAACGCAATCTTTGTAGTGGGAGACAGCGTAGGAGAAACCATGTTCTACGGCCAGGGCGCCGGCGCCGGCGCCGCAGCCAGTGCCGTGGTGGGCGACCTCATTGAGGTGAGCCAGCGCATTGCCTTTGACATCACGCGCCCCTACATCCGCTTTGGCACCGAGCAGCTGCCCCTCAAGCCCGCCAACGAGGTGGTCTTGAGCTACTACCTGCGCCTGCCGGTTCCTGACAAAGTGGGCGTGGTGGCAGCAACGGCAACAGCTTTTGCCAACCAGGGCGTTTCCATCAACCGCATGATGCAGTACCCCTCAACCGATGAATCCGGCATCGCCGAACTCATCTACGTAACCCACCCCACCCGCGAGGGCGACCTCAAAGCCGTGGTAGCCGAGATAGAAACCTCCGGCATCCTAGCCGCCGAAGCCGTACTCATCAGAATGCTCTAGAGCCGCCAGAGGTTGACAAGGGGACGGGGCGTTTGTCAACAAAACGCGCACGTTTTGTTGACAAACGCCCCGTCCCCTTGTCAACCCGCGCTGGCGGTGGCATTGTGCGCCCTGAGCTCAAGGCTTGCAAGCACTTGCATCGCAACAAAGAAACCTGCTAAACTAACAGCGTGATGCCCGCTGTAGTGGTCGGGCGCACCTTAAAGTTCGGAGACGCTAGAGTTATCTCTGGCGTCTCTTTCTCTTTCGACGAACCCGCCGCCTCAC
>WRBR01000075.1 GCA_009784425.1 Coriobacteriia bacterium
CTCGGAATAACACAGATGGAACAGGGGGACGGGGTTGGAACAGGGGGACGGGGTTAGTGTTCCAATTTGACCTTGGTCAAATTGGAACACTAACCCCGTCCCCCTGTTCCAACCCCGTCCCCCTGTTCCAAAACGGCGGGAAGACATGACGCACCCTAGGAGCCCTAATGAACGACACGTGCAAGTCTGAAATTGAAGAGAACCCGAGCAGCTGTTCCTGTCAGGCAGCGGCAGGAGCAGACGGCTGTCAAAACGAAGCAGCAATCAAGCTCCCGTTGCTTATCGCCTGCGTGGCGCTGGCGGCTGCGGGTACTCTGTTGCACATCCTTGTCAGCGTTGCCGCCCTTCCCTCAGTAAGCGAAACGCTGGATCTGGCGGGCGCAGTCATCTCAGGCGCTGCCTGCGTGCTCGGCCTCTACCTGATATTCCCGCAGATTAAGGCAACGGTAAAGGGCCGCCGCATTGACATCAGCGTGTTGATGCTGGTTGCTGTGATGGGTGCTTTTTTGCTTGGCGAGTTTTCGGAGGCGGGAGTGGTCATCGCCTTGTACTGCTTTGGTGTGTGGCTTGAGAGCGTTGCAATTGGTCGCAATCATCGCTCCATTACAAAGCTCATGGAGCTCACGCCGCCGCTTGTTGAGGTGAGGCGCAACAAAACAACATCAGAGGTGCGCCCTGAGGACGTTGCCAAAGGCGAGACAATCATCGTTAAGCCCGGCGCGCGCATTCCGCTGGACGGCACCATAATCAAGGGCTCCTCTCTCATTGATGAGGCTCCCATCACCGGCGAGTCGGTGCCGGTTGAAAAGGGCGCTGGCGAGCCGGTTTACTCCGGCAGCATGAACACCAGCGGCTTTCTCGAGATTCAAACCACCGCTACGGTGGAGAACTCAACGCTTGCGCGCATTGTGGAGTTTGTCCGCCAGGCGCAGGCTAAGCAGACTCCTTACGAGCGCTTTATCAACCGATTTGCTCGCTATTACACGCCGGTTGTGCTGGTGGCTGCCGTGCTGGTGGCCGGCGTGCCACCGCTGCTGAGCCTTACGGGTCTGGCAAGCCTGGGCGGCCTTGACGTGTGGGTGTATCGCGCGCTCACCATGCTGGTGGTGAGCTGTCCGTGCGCCCTGGTGATAGCCACGCCGGTGAGCGTGGTGTGTGGGCTCACCCGCGCCGCTCGCGCCGGCGTGCTGGTGAAGGGCGGTGCCTTTCTGGAGCTCAGCGCCAAAGTTAAGGCAATCGCCTTTGACAAGACGGGCACGCTCACCCGGGGCGCCGGCCTCAACCGCAATCACCTGCGCGACGAGCTCCGCCCTGAGGCTGCCGCGGTTATCGATGAGCTGGCGGCGCTTGGCATTACTCACACCGTTATGCTCTCGGGTGACAAACACGAGGTGGTGGAGGAGATAGCAGCGCAGGCTCATCTCAGTGCATACCACTCCCAGCTTTTGCCGGAGGACAAGTTGGAGATGCTCCGCGAGCTCAAGCGCACCTACGGCACGGTGGCTATGGTAGGAGACGGCATCAACGACGCCCCCGCCCTGGCGCTTGCCGACGTAGGCATAGCTATGGGAGCGCTGGGCACCGACACCGCTGTTGAAGCCGCGGACGTCGCACTCATGGAGGATAGCCTGGCCGCGCTGCCGCAGCTCATCAAGCTCTCACGCAAGGTTATGCAGACCATTTATGTAACGGTTGGTTTTGCCCTGGGCTTCAAACTGCTGGTTTTGGGGCTTACGGTTGCTGGCATCGCTGGCATGTGGATGGCCATACTGGCAGACACCGGCATCCTGGTTGTTGTTCTGCTCTATGGCATGCGTTTACTGCCCACGCCAGTGAGTCAGTTTCCCCGTCCCCAGTGAGCTACCAGGAGAAGACTTGGGCGATGTCTTGGCGTAGGCAGAGGTCGGCGAAGGAGTCTTGTGGGGTGGGGGTGTGATTTACGATAACCAGGTGGTTGCCTTTGAAGTAGCGCACGAGACCGGCGGCGGGGAAAACCACCAGTGAGGTTCCGCCGATGATGAGGATGTTTGCCTTGGCGATGGCAAGGGCCGACTCTTCAAGAAGGGCCTCGTTCAGTCCCTCCTCGTAGAGCACCACATCGGGGCGCACGTGGCCGCCGCAGACTTCACAAACAGGCACGCTCTCGGCCTGCAAGACAAAGCTCAAATCGTAGGTTTTATCGCAGTCGAGGCAGTAGTTGCGGTGCATGCTGCCGTGCAGCTCAAGGACCCGCTTTGACCCGGCCGCCTGATGCAGGCCGTCAACGTTTTGCGTGATAATGGCCGAGAGCTTGCCCTCGCGCTCCAGCTCGGCGAGCTTGATGTGGGCGGCATTGGGCTTGACATCCGGAAACACCAGCTTAGCGCGGTAGAACTCGTAGAACTCCTCCGGATGCTCCCAAAAGTAACTGGCGCTCACCAGGCGCTCGGGCGAGAGGTGACCCTGCTTGGTAAAAATGCCC
This sequence comes from Coriobacteriia bacterium, assembly GCA_009784425.1. Taxonomy (GTDB): domain Bacteria; phylum Actinomycetota; class Coriobacteriia; order Coriobacteriales; family UBA8131; genus WQXH01. Next base: position 2,462 of record WRBR01000075.1, read on the forward strand.
TCAGCGCTCCTAAAGTCAGGTATGCCGCTAGCCGTAGACACCCCGGCGCCACCAAAAAAAACAATGCTGCCCTGCTCGGCCTCATCAACCCAAGACCTGAAGAGCTCTAAATCCTTTGACATAGCCAACCTCCTTTGCGGGCTGCCTGATACTGGTTGCTCTGATAGTAGCATTATAGTCAAGCATCCGTTAATTCCCTGTTTCGATAAAGCTGCTATACTGCTTGTCCGCAGCTTAGCTGTGCTGCACCTTGATAGCAAAGAAACCGGAGACGAGGGCAATTCTTAATTCTTCTCTCTTCTCTCTTAACTTCACAATGGGGGCGACTGGTTTCGACATATTGGTTTTGATAAGGGAAGCAGGTCGTGGTCTCCTCGCCACGTTAAACAGGGGTACCGTCAATTTAATTGGCAAACCGCAATATGCACTCGCTGCCTAATTAGAGCAGCGACGTCAACTCAGTGTTTTTCCCCGCCACTGACGCGACGCCATTTAGGGGAATGCTCTCCATCACGTAGTTGGTATGGATGGAGAAAAGATTGAACCAGCTGGAATCCGGAGGGCCTGTTTTTGAGCCGTCCGAGATTTGAGAACAAATCAAAAACTGAGCCTGGAGATGCCTTTTGACAAGCTAATATGGACCGGAGTTCGATTCTCCGCGCCTCCACCAGACGTGCTATACTCACTTTGAGTTCTCTGTACTGAAAAGGGGTATATCATGACAAATCAGCAAGCGCCTCAGCAGCAGTTTTTGCCGCCGACTCCCGTAAAAAAGAAGAGCAAGGCCCCTTTTATCCTTGGTGGTATTGGGATTGTTCTGATTGCCCTGATGGTTGCAGCCGTGGCAACCAAGGGATTTGGCCTCATCGATAGGATACTGAGTATGTCAAACACAACAACCGACCCACTAGTGGGCTCCTGGGTAATAGTAGCGTATGAAGAAGACGGCGTAACAACCGATGTGTTTGATTTTGAGCATACGCTGGGTCCCGGTGCCGCAGCTTTCAGAGACAGACAGATGATGTTCTTTGAGGATTACACGGGATTCATCTACTCAAGGGGAGTCTACGAAGATATCATCTGGACGAGCGCCGGTTTTGGCGTCTATAGCATTTACGACTCCAACAACGAGGCCATAATGGTGGAGATTGTGCAGAACCAGCTCTACCAAGACTTAAACACCGCGGAATTTAAAGGCGCACTGGTTTTCCAAAAACACGAAGTCTCCCTTATTCATTACGACTGATTCCAGCTGCACTGTGACTCACTCGGCAGGCGCAGCTATTTGTTTCTGTCTTGGGGGTGGTACAGGAGGGACGGGGTTAGTGTACCAATTTGGCCCAAGGGCCAAATTGGTACACTAACCCCGTCCCTCCTGTACCACCTAGGTCCTTCGGCTTCGCGGCAAAGAGCGCCGCTCCGCTCAGGATGACAGGTGAGTCAGTTTCCCCGTCCCCAGTGACTCATCCAGCCGGAATCAGGTTTTGCTCGCGGGCAAGGCGGGCGGCATCGGCGGCGTTAAACGCGCCCAACTTGTTGTAGGCGCTTTTCAACACGCTGTTCACCGTGCTTAAGGACAAGTAGCAGTGCGAGGCAATCTCCTTGCGCGTCATGCCACGGCACAGATGCGTCAGCAATTCCAACTCACGCTTGGATAACTTGGTTCGCCCCAAAGCGCCCGCACCGCCCGTGCACAATCCATTAAGAGACGCATGTTCAGCAGTCAGCTGCGCAGTCATCTTTGCATATGACGAGGACTTGGTGTAAATCAAATCCAGCCACTCCCGGGGAATTGTGCAGTCCTCGTTCAGCCGCGCCGCGTGAATCAAGGTGCGCATGCGGTTGCCGTATTCAACAAACTGCATGATTAAACCGTTGGGATAACTCAGCTCATAGGCCTCGGCAAGAAAGCGAATAGACAGCTCGTGATTACCCAGGTAATGGTGGGTAACTGCCCCGATGATTCTGTTTTGTATCAGAGCAAACAGGATGCCCCTCTCCTCAAATTTGCTGTCAGTGCGCTCGATAAAGGCCAGCAGCTCAAAGTAGCGCTCCTCAGCCAGCAGGCTGTCGGTGCAAACCAGATACTCGCGGCCGATGAGCACCGGCGCCCGGGTCTTGTGAATCTCCTCCTCGTGCCTGATCCACTCGGCAACCTGTTTGGTCTCGCCGAGCTTGGTGTAAAACCATCCACTGATCACGTCATAAAGCGAGCAGCATTCCGCAACATGAATGACCTCCAGTTGCGATTTGAGCTGGTCCAAAATCTCGATGGCCTTGGCATAGTTGCCGCGCGCGGTATAGATGCGCACCAGCACAAACTGCGCCATGTATGCGGTGTCGTATTGTCGGTATTGTCCGGCCCGGCTTATTGCCTCGTAGGCAAACTGCTCGGCAGCCTTTAAATTGCCGGTGTACAGGCTGGACTCAGCGGCGTTGAGATACTCCAGGCCAAATCCGCAGCCATTCATCGAGCGCGCCATGGCGGGAGCGGCGCGGAACAGTGCGTCTTGGTAGCGCTGCAGCTCGCCGGCAGCAGGGTTGCTAATTGAGCAGACGTTGTGCCCTTCGGCAATGCATGTTCTGTTATCCACCAGGCTGCTGCCGTGCGGCAGAAGTTCATCCGCCTTGCGGTAAAGCTCCTCAAAGGCGTAGTCGTTTTCAATGATGCAAAACATGGCGAGCAAGCAATAGACCTCTCCCAACACGGTGCGGTTTTCCTCGGTGGGAGGCAGCTCCTCATACTCCTCTTGCAGAGCCAGCAGCACCACTTTGGCTTCTGCAAGCCGGTTGTTATTGAACAGGAAAGCCGCCTGCATCACGCGCACAAGAGGAGCAGCCTTAAGCAGGTCCTTTGGGGCCTGCTCAATCAACTCAAGCAAGGAGTTGGCCGCCTCGCCCGACACGCGCCCGCGGATTGCTTTGATGATGTCAAAAATCTCCCGATAACGGCCGTCTGCCTTGTAGTGGTAAATCGCGGCAAAGGTGTGCTCGTGCTCCAGATACCACTGGGCTGCCGTGGTGTGCACCTGCGATATCTCGTCTGTGTGCAGCCAGGCCTTCTTTGCCTGTAAAAACTCCTCAAACAGCTGATGAATTCGGTAGCTGTCTTGAAACGGGTCGTGTCTGATGAACATGCTCAACTGCGTCATCTCGGTTATCAGGCTTTGCTCATGGCCCGCCAGTTCTCTCAGAAGCTCGGCGGGAATCACGTCTAACAAAGAGAGCTTTATCAGCAAGATCTGGAGCGCATCCGAGGCCTTTTGAAACAGCTCCTTTTCGATGAGATCGAAGATGTCTTCCTTGGCAGCCAGTAATGGATTAAACCCTTGATGGTTGCCCTTTTTGGCAGCCAGGCCCGCAAGGTAGATGCCAAATATCCAGCCATTTGAATAAGCGTAGAGGTCCGCCAGAACCTCCTGACTTAGTTGAATGCCCTGCAGGTGGAGGTAGCTGGCCAGCTCCTCCTTGGAAAAGCGCAGGTCGTCCTCGCTCACGCGTGCCAGCAAGCCCTTGGAGAGCATCCCGGAGAGGCTGATCTCTGGCCGTTTCCGCGACACCAGCACAATGGAAAAGCCGCTCACCTGTGCCGATATAAACAGCTCAATAAAGTCAAGGATGACCATGTTGCGAATCAAATGAAAGTCGTCAAACACCAAAACGGTTGTCTGCTCGTGCTTTTGGGAGAGCAGCTTGAGAAACTGATCAAAGGCTGCGTAAGACTCTGGATATCCCAGAGAAATCAGCTTGTCGTAGAGCTGCTCCTCTTGCGGATCGAGCGCCTGGGCAAGGCGCTCCCAGAACCTGGACACGTGGTTATCCAGCTCCGAGAGCTGCATCCAGGCCGTGTTGCACTCCGTAGACCTGAGCGCTGAGAGCACGGCCTGAGTTTTGCCAAACCCCGCACCGGCGGTCACCGTGGTAAGGGGCTTATCGAATGCGTCGATAAGCAGCTGATCCACGGCGGGACGCCGCAAAAAGTGCTCTGCAGCCTGGGCGGCCGCGCGCTCTGGCGCGGCGTCAAGCACAGAAGTGCTGTTTCGTTGATTTTGTCTCCCCAACATATCTCTTACCTTCAACATCCTGATCCCAAGGGCTCCCCCAGGAGCCGCGGCAATCCGAATAATAACATCGCACTATAACGCATTCAAACCATAAAGTAACTTTATCCTTGCGGAACAGAGGGACGGGGCTTGGTGTGGTACAGGAGGGACGGGGTTAGTGTTCCAATTTGACCTTGGTTTGGAACAGGGGGACGGGGTTAGTGTTCCAATTTGACCTTGGTCAAATTGGAACACTAACCCCGTCCCCCTGTTCCAAACGGTGTCAAAGGGGCCGCATGTTCTACAATGTGTACTTTTGCAGGTGGTTTGCGAAAACTTTTGAGCATACAATGCACCGTGAGCAGGTAATTGCCGTAGAGTTTTTGCGGTGAGGTTAAGGAGACAGGTTTAATCCTTACAAACTGCTCGCGCACGGTTTCGCATGGTTCCCCGCCTTGCCGGGAGCCATGCGATTATCTTGCGCGGGACCTTTTGAATGATGTTTGAGTAGTGACATGAGGATAAGTGCATCAAAGACAAGCCTCTTGTTGCTCGTGGCCGCTGTTCTCTTATGCGTTAAGCCAACATTTGCCTTTGCCGCTCCCGATTTTACCTTTGACGAAAACAGCTTGGTTCTGCTCGCCATTGCGTTCAGCGTGTTTCTGGTTACCCTCAACATAATAGTCCTCAGTAAGGTGCTCCGCAAAGAAAAGAAAGACGAGTGACGCAAGAGAGGAAGCGTTCCTCTGCCGCATTACCTGCTAGAATAAACCAAGCAGTCTCCAACAGAAAAGAGGTCAAAATGCGCTTAATCACACGTTCTGATTTTGATGGCCTGGCTTGTGGGGCAATCCTCTTGGATCGGGGTTTGGTGGACAGCTGCAAGTTTGTGCATCCCAAGGATATCCAAGACGGCTTGATTGAGGTGGGGCCAGACGACATCCTCGCAAATGTTCCCTACGTAGAGGGCTGCGGCCTGTGGTTTGACCATCATTCGAGCGAGCACGAGCGCCTGGGTCAGGAGTTTAAATTCAAAGGCGAGAGCCGCACAGAAGACAGCGCGGCGCGCGTAATTTATGAGTACTACGGCGGCAGGGGAGAGATGCCCCAGTTTGAGCAGATGGTGCTCAATGTTGACAAGGTTGATGCGGCCAAGTTGACCAAAGAGGAGATTCTCAACCCCAGCGGCTGGGTACTGCTCGGTTTTATCATGGATCCGCGCACCGGCCTGGGGCGCTTTCATGATTTTAGAATCAGTAACATTGAATTGATGGAAGTACTCATGGAGGCCTGTCGTACGCAGAGTATCGATGAGATTCTCGCCATGCCTGACGTAAAGGAGCGCGTGGAGCTCTACTTTGAGCAGGACGCAAAATTCAAGGATATGGTCAAGGCGCACACCAAGATTTACGCTAACGCCATTGTGACCGACCTACGCGGCGTTGAAACCATCTACGCGGGCAACCGGTTTTTAATCTACAGCCTTTACCCTGAGCAGAATATATCGCTTTGGGTTGTGGACGGCCGTGGCAAACTTAACTGCCCCATTGCCGTGGGACACAGCGTGGTGAATCGAACCTCTAACACCGATGTGGGCTCGCTAATGCTCAAATACGGCGGCGGCGGTCACTTTCAAGTGGGAACCTGCCAAGTTGCCTACGACAAAGCCGACCAGGTCTTGACAGAAATGCTGGAGAAAATCAACAACGACGGGTGACTCACGGGGACGGGGAAACTGACTCACTGGGACAGAGGGACGGGGTTGGTGTGGAACAGGGGGACGGGGTTAGTGTTCCAATTTGAC
>WRBR01000076.1 GCA_009784425.1 Coriobacteriia bacterium
AACCCCGTCCCCCTGTTCCAACTTTCCCCGTCCTCAGCTGACTCGCAAGAGCTCATCGAATGGTTGAGAGGATTTGCTGGGCTATGTCTGGGCCGGTCAGTTTCATCTCGGCAAAGAGGGCAGCTTGGCTGCCGTGTTGGATGAACCGGTCCGGTAAACCAAAAGTTTGCACGCGTGGCGTGAGCTGCAAAAGCATTAGCTCCTCCAACACTGCTGAGCCAAAGCCTCCTTTATAGCTGCCGTCTTCAATCGTCACCACGTATCCGGTGTTGGCGGCAAGACGCACAGCCTCGGTATCGAGGGGTTTGACCCAAAGCATGTCAACAACACCTGCGTTGACTCCCTGCTCTGCAAGTAGGGCGGCACATTCCAACGCAACCGACACCATCTTGCCTGCAGCCATAATTGTGAGGTCTTCTCCGTCTCTCAGTCTTCTGGACTTTCCGAGGGGCAAGGTGCGAGCATCTTCAAAGCCCTCTTCAAACGCTGCTGCAGCAGCCTTGTATTCTTCCAACGCCCCGTCAGCGGGAATCTTGCCCCGCGGATAACGGATAACGGTAGGGCCGTCTTCGCGAGCAAACGCCGTTTGGAGCGCAAGGTATAAGTCAGTAGCCGTATAGGGCGCAATAATGTGCAGGTTGGGAATACTCCTGAGATAGGCGAGGTCAAAGACTCCCTGGTGCGTGTCACCGTCTTCGCCCACCAGTCCTGCTCTGTCCACGCAAAAGACCACGGGTAAACTCTGCAGGGCAACATCAATAATCAGCTGGTCATAGGCGCGCTGTAAAAAGGTGGAATACATGGCAACCACCGGTCGCTTGCCGCCCAGGGCCAAGCCGGCCGCCAGGGCCACCGCGTGCTCTTCAGCAATGCCCACGTCAATAAAGCGCCGCGGAAAACGCTCGGCAAACTCGGTAAGACCGGTGCCGCTTGACATGCCGGCGGTGATGGCCACTATGTCCTCGTTTTCGGCGGCTTCCAGCGCAAGGGCTGCGCCAAAAATCTCGGTATATGTGGGAGTAGCAGAGGCGCCGTTAATCGCAATACCGGTGTTGGGGTCAAACGGACTCACACCGTGATAGTACTCGGGCAGCGCCTCGGCGGGAGCAAAGCCGCGCCCCTTTTGCGTAACGGCATGAATCAGCACCGGGCCGTCAACGTGGCGGGCAGCCTCCAGGGCATCTTCAAGCCTGCCAATGTGATGCCCGTCTATGGGGCCGATGTACTTGATGCCAATGTCCTCAAAGAACATGCCCGGCACCACCAGCTTCTTTACCGAGGCCTTAGCCGCCTCGCCGGCAGTGACCAGCGCATGGCCTACCCGGCCGCTGCGCTCCAGGCCGCCTTCCACCGTATCACGCGTCCAGGTATAGGGCTTGCTCATGCGCACCTTGCCCAGATACAAAGAGAGAGCCCCCACGTTTTTGGAGATGCTCATCTCGTTATCATTCAGCACGATGGTGACGTTTTTGTGGTCGTTGCCAATTTGGTTTAAGGCCTCAAAGGCCATGCCGCCAGAAAGCGACGCATCGCCAATAAGCACCACAATCTCCTCGTCGCTACCCTTGAGGTCGCGCGCCGTGGCCATGCCGCAGGCAATGGAGAGCGAGTCAGAAGCATGCCCTGCATTGTGGGCGTCATAGATAGACTCTCCCCGCTTGGGAAACCCGCTCACGCCCCCTTTTTGGCGAAGCGTGTCAAAGTTGGCGTTGCGCCCGGTGATAATCTTATGAGCATACGACTGGTGACCCACGTCAAAGACCAGCCTGTCAGTGGAAAAGTCAAAGACCCGGTGCAGCGCCAAGATAATCTCAACCGCGCCGAGCGAAGAGGCAAGATGCCCGCCGGTTTTAGCGGTAACCTCCACCATGCGCTCGCGAATCTGCTTTGCCAAGGTGGCAAGCTCACTAAAAGACAGAGCTTTGAGGTCATCCGGGCTTTCTATTTTTTGGAGAAGATCCACTTTAGTCCACCCACTCTTCGGCAGAGTCTTCGTCATCGTCAACTTCAAAGTCTTCATCGGCCTCGTCGGCAACATCAACAGCCGCAACAGCCGCAGCACCAGCCCCCTCAGCCCCGGCAACAACATCCGGATGCTCGGTAACCTTGCCGCTGATCTCCACCTGAGGATTCTCAGCCAGGGAGTCCAGCTCCTCGGCGGTAAAGTCCGTCTTTTCAAGCTGCTCCACGCAGCGGGTGCCTATAGCCAAAGCCTCGTCATATAAATCCAGGCTCTTCTCAAGCGGCACATCCTTGGCGCGTGTTTGCAGAACTATCTCTTCAAGCCGCTCTCTTTCTCGGCTGTATGAATCAGTATCGGGCATATCAATCTTCCTTCTTCTCATCTCCTCTGGCAATACTGCCTAAAACGCCGTTCACAAATCCCCCCGATTCGTCTTCTCCGCCAAACTCATGGGCCAACTCAATGGCCTCATTGATAGAAACGCTCACCGGAACATTGTCCACAAAGCGCATCTCATACACTGCCAGTCGCAGTATGCAGCGGTCTACCAGCGGCATCCGGTTAAGCGACCAGTTTTCCGAAGACTCCGAGAGGCAGTCGTCAACTTCTTCTAAATGCTCGGCCAAACCCTGAATGAGCATCCGTGAGTACTCGGGCAATACGCCTATTTCCTCAATGAATGTATCGCCGGCCAGCGCCTCGCTGGGTGACTGCCCGAGGATTTGCGCCTGATAGAGCAGTTGCACGGCCTTGCGACGAGCTATCGTTCGGTCGTAGTGAACGCCCCTGCTCTTTACTGCACTGCCATCCATCTGAAACGAGCTGCTAAGCCTTAAAGATGATGCCGTCGATGGTGATATTCACGCGCGCTACCTGAATACAGGCCAAGGCGAGCAGTGCGTCATGCACGGCAGCGCGAATATTGGCGGCAACCTCTTGGAGCCGATAACCATAGAACAGCTTAACGTGAGCCTCCACGGTTATCTGGCCGTCTTCTTCTAAAATCAAAACACCATTGCTGACCGGATTCTTTTTGCTCCAGGCTCCAAGCAATCCGCCGCTTACCGAGACCGTCTTTGGGCCAACCAGTGCTACGCCCTCCACCTGTGATATAGCCAAGAAAACAATGCTTTCTGCCACTCCCGGAGCAATGATCACTTCTTGTTTGTCTGTCTCGTTCATAAATATCTCTCCACAAAGTCTGTGCGGGCCTCACCTTTGGCAAATGCATCAATTTCAAGCACTTTTTGGTGAAAACCCACGGTGGTTTTTATCCCATCAATACGCACCTCAGAAAGCGCGCGACGGGCTCGGTCTAGCGCTTCCTCGCGCGTGCTACCCCATACTACCAGCTTGGCAACAAGAGAATCGTAGTTGGGAGGCACGGCGTACCCGGCATACAGGTGCGAATCTATGCGCACGCCCGGGCCGCCGGGCCATTGCAAGGCCGTAACCAGACCCGGTGAGGGCATAAAGTTCTTCTCAAAGTCCTCGGCATTGAGCCTGAACTCAATGGAGTGACCAAGGGGAGTAAAGGGCACCTTGTCCATAAAGCTTATGGGCTCGCCGGCGGCAATGCGCACCTGCTCCTTGATCAGATCGGTAAGCGTAATCATCTCGGTCACGGGATGCTCAACCTGAATGCGGGTGTTCATCTCCATAAAGTAGAACTCATTGCTCTCGTCCAACAAAAACTCCACCGTACCGGCGTTTACGTAGTTGGTAGCCTCCATAGCCTTGATGGCGGCCTGACCCATGCGCTCGCGCAATTCAGGAGTAAGAGCAGGCGAAGGAGCCTCCTCAATCAGCTTTTGGTGGCGGCGCTGCACGGAGCAGTCGCGCTCGCAGAGATGGATGGTGTTGCCGTGGGTGTCTGCCAGCACCTGAAACTCAATGTGCCGCGGGCGCAGCACCAGCTTCTCAAGATACACATCGCTGTTGCCAAAGGCTACCTGTGCCTCTGAGCGGGCAGAGCTAAAGGCAACTTCCAGGTCGCCGGGAGTCATTACCTCGCGCATGCCGCGGCCTCCGCCACCGGCACTTGCCTTGATAAGCACGGGGTATCCCACGGCATCGGCAAAGCTTACGGCATCATCAAGGGTCTCAATGGTTCCCTTGGAGCCCGGAACCGTTGGCACGCCGGCATTTTGCATGGTCTGGCGAGCCATACTCTTGTTGCCCATCATCTCAATGGACTCAGGGCTGGGCCCTATCCAGGTAATCCCATGATTGGCAACCTGGCGGGCAAACTCAGCATTCTCAGCTAAAAACCCATAGCCGGGATGTATGGCATCAGCACCTCTTGACACAGCTGCGCCAATCAGGGCCGGAATGCTCAGATACGACTGAGAAGAAGGCGCGGGGCCAATCTTAACCGCCTCGTCTGCCTCAAGAACCGCCAAAGTATGGGCATCAGCTTCAGAATAGGCCATGAGCGACGGTACGTTTAACTCTTTGAGGGCCCGTACAACACGGAGGGCTATTTCACCTCTATTAGCAATCAATACTTTGTTGAACAATGCGGTACTCCTTATCTAAAGCACCGAGGACCCCTGGGGTCTGGTCAGATCCCAGGGGCCTGGCGCAGTGTTATTTATTCTCGGGCAGACCATCCGGAGTCAGGTTTCCCGTGGCGTCCGCCAGGGGCTGATCGGTGGTGGGCTCAATGTAAAACATCACGGTATCCCACTCAACAGCAGAGGCATTCTCCACGCAAATCTCGCGCACGGTGCCCATCTGCTCTGCTTTAATCTCGTTCATCAGCTTCATGGCCTCAACAATGCAGAGAGTCTGGCCGGCCAAAACCTCCGTGCCTACCTCTACAAAGGGAGGCTCGTCCGGAGACGGAGCCGCATAGAAGGTGCCAACCATCGGTGCCTTGACGGCAATCCAGTGCAGGGGCCTGTTGCCTGGCGGCGGTGCAGCCGGCGTGGGGGCAACCATCGTGCCCGGCTCAACCGACACATCCTGCGCCTGTACCTGCGGGCTATCACTACCGGCCACTCCCACGGCTCTCACCGTGATCTTGGTGCCGGCCTCTTCCACGATAACCTCGCCTATCCCTGTTTCTTGGACAGTCTGGATGAGTTCCTTAATTTGGGCAATATCCACGGTTTCTACCTCCTTGGTACCTTGTGATTCTTCTCTCAGCAACCACGGTGTTTTCTCTGACGTGCGGTGCTTGGCTAAATAGGTGCGGGCTTCATTGGGAAAGAGTGCCCACATCAAAACGTCCTCTTCGCTGCGGGCCAAGTCTCCGGCCTCTTCAGCAACTTCTTCAAAGGTGGTGGTCACCAGGCTCGACGGCGGGGTATCCAAGCCAAGCGGAGCCTGATCGCCCAAAACCTTGGCTGCAATAGTTTCATCCAGAGGTCCGGGAGGCTTGCCGTAGTATCCGGCGATGTAGTCCTTCATCTCGGTGGAGATAACGCTCCAGCGCTTGCCGGTAAGCACGTTGAACACGGCTTGCGTTCCTACAATCTGGCTCATGGGGGTTACCAGCGGCGGATAACCTACCTCGGCGCGCACCCGGGGAATCTCTTCCATAACGTCATTGATTCTGTCGGAGGCCTTTTGGATCTCTAGCTGGCTCACCAGGTTACTCATCATGCCTCCGGGCACCTGGTGGTTATACACCTGCATGTGAATGAGCGAAGACACGCCGCGCTTGTAGCCGCCGCGCTTGCGTACGCTCTCCCAGTACTCAGATATCTCAAAGAGCAGGTCCAGGTCCAGGCCGGTGTCATAACCGCTCTCCTTGAGGGCGGCAACTATCATCTCCACGGCCGGCTGGGAGTTACCAAAGGCCAGCGGGGCACTGGCGGTGTCAACGATGTCTGCGCCTGCCTCGGCTGCCTTGATGTAGTTTGCCGGTGCCATGCCGCCCACGTAGTGACAGTGCAGGTGAATAGGAAGTCCCACCTCCTCACGCAGGGCCTTGACCATGCGCTCGGTGCGATAAGGGGTAAGCATGCCTGCCATATCCTTGATGCAGATGGTGTCTGAGCCAAGGTCTTTGAGCAGGAGTGCGTAGTCAATGAAACTGTCCAGGGTGTGCACCGGGCTCATGGTATAAGAGATGGCTCCCTCAAGATGAGCGCCCGACTCCTTAACCGCCCTGGCGCAATCTTCAACGTTGCGGATGTCGTTTAAGGCGTCAAAAACCCTGAAAACGTCAACGCCGTTGCGGTGCGATGCCTTGATAAAGTGATCAACGATGTCTCTTGAATAATGGCGATAGCCCACCAGGTTCTGGCCACGCACCAGCATGGAAAGCGGGGTGTTGGGGCAGTGTTTCTTGATGGCCCGCAGGCGCTCCCAGGGATTCTCGTCCAAGAATCTGAGACAGGTGTCAAAGGTGGCACCTCCCCAAGACTCAATTGCCCAATAGCCAACCTCGTCCATCTTTGAGAGTATGGGCAGCATGTCGCCAATGCTCATGCGGGTAGCCCATAGGCTTTGGTGACCGTCACGAATCGTAGTGTCCATTATCTGAAGATTTTTCATAGTGCCTCCTGGGGGGTTCACAGATATAACATTGTAACCGTTGAGTCAAGGAGTATAGGAAAAGCGTAGCGGTGCGGTTACAGCTCCACTGCTTTTTTCATGCTCCCTGCAACTGGGCGGACAGAAAAAGCCGGTGAGTTACACCCGGGTGATATAACGCGCATCTCGAGTATCTATTTTTAGCACGTCCCCGTTGTTGATGAACATGGGAACCTGCACCACCGCTCCGGTCTCCATAGTGGCTGGCTTGGTGCCTCCTTGCACGGTATCGCCCTTAAAACCGGGCTCCGTCTCGGCTACCGCGAGCTCCACAAACATAGGTGGCTCAACGCCAATCAGTTCTGCGCCGGCGTATTGCAAGGCCACCAGGTCGTTTTCTTTCAGCCACTTGGCGGTGTCACCAATCAAAGCCTCCGAGAGTGCCAGCTGGCTATAATCGCTGGTATCCATGAAATGAAAGTCCTCGCCATCGTTGTAGAGGTACTGCATTTCTTTGGTTTCCATACGGATTTCTTCAAACTTCTCCCCACTCCTGAAGGTGATGTCATTAACCCTTCCGGTGCGGATATCGCGGATCTTGGTGCGCACAAACGCACCACCCTTGCCCGGCTTAACATGCTGAAACTCTATGATGATGCTGGGCTTGCCATCTATCATAATGGCCTTACCGTTTTTGAAGTCTGCCGTTGAAATAGACACTATGCGCTCCTTGTGTTTGTGGTGAAGTGTGTAATTATAGCAAAAGCGCCCAAAAATAGAGTCAACATCGCACAATGAACCTGACAGGTTAACCCTATAATCAAAACATGCACAAACAGCTGCAAAACAAAGAAAGCTCCTTGAGAGCCATCCTCCAAAGCTACGGCTCCCTGGCCATATCCTTCAGCGGCGGAGTGGATTCCTCCCTGCTCCTCGACCTCACCCACGAGATCCTAGGCAAAAACACCCTCGCCATCACCGCTTGCATGGCCGCCCTACCCGCCCGCGAGCTTGAGGCTGCACGCAACTTTTGCGCCGAGCGCACCATACGTTACATCGAGGTGAACTTTGACGAGTTTGCCGTTGCCGGCTTCTCCCAAAACCCAGAAAACCGCTGCTACCTCTGCAAGCACGCACTGCTCACCACACTGCTCGCCACTGCTGCGGAGCACGGTATCTCAGCACTCGCCGAAGGCTCCAATCTCGACGACCAAAACGACTACCGCCCCGGCAAAGCTGCCGTTGAAGAGCTCGGCGTAGTCTCACCCCTCGAACAAGCAGGCTTCACCAAGGCAGACATCCGCACCCTCTCCAAAGAGCGCGACCTCCCCACCTGGAACAAGCCAGCCTGCGCCTGCCTCGCCACCCGCCTCCCCTACAACACCCCCCTCTCCAAGGAACTCCTCAAGCGCATCGACACCGCAGAGCAACACCTCCTCGATGCCGGCGCCAAACAAGTAAGAGTCCGCGTTCATGAAAGTCTGGCTCGCATAGAACTCGACGCAGAAAGCATCCCCCTCTTCCTAGAACCCGCCCTCAGAGAACACATCACCTCCCAGCTCACAAAGCTCGGCTTCACCCCCATAACCCTCGACCTCCAAGGCTACCAAGACAAGTGACTCACTGGGGACGGGGTTGGAACAGGGGGACGGGGTTAGTGTTCCAATTTGACCTTGGTCAAATTGGAACACTAACCCCGTCCCCCTGTTCCCACCCCCTCCCCCCGTTCCAACCCCGTCCCCCTGTTCCAACCCCTTTCTCCCTCTTTTGTTTTTCG
>WRBR01000077.1 GCA_009784425.1 Coriobacteriia bacterium
AACCCCGTCCCTCTGTACCACTGTGGGACACCAAACCCCGTCCCTCCTGTACCAATCGCAAAGCAAAACGGGAGGCAACTAGTGCCTCCCGTTTCAAACGCACTCCCTCGTTGAGTGGCTTAAAGCTCAATTACTTCTTGATGTCGGCCAGGCTCGCCAGGCGGCCGGGATAAATCGACAGCGGTTCAAAGTGAATCTTGCCAGCCGATACTATATCAGTTCCGTTCTCTTTGTTGTAGTCATCAAGATAGGGAACATGTTGAAAATAGTTGGCATCGATGTCACCATCGGTTAAGGCAACGTTGGGCAGCACGTAATCCGAGAACTCCTTGATTACGAGCGTGTAGCCCTGAGCCTCAATGAGCGGGCGGGCAAATTCGAGAATCTCAGCGTGCGGAGCGGGAGAGGCACCAACGGTGATGACCTTGTCGCCACCGCTCGCAGCGCTTCCGCTGAAGGTGGCCGGGCTGTTAACGGGAATCACGGCGCCCTTGTAGGTTTTCTCAATGAACTGCTGCACCTCGGGGCTCTGCAGCGTTTCTACCAAGATGCGCGTTTTCTCGGCGTTGATGTCCTCGGCGCGCACGGCGATGATGTTGCCAAACTCAAGGGCGGCAGCAGAGTTGGGGTCTTCGCCCGCCAGCGCAGTGGTGATGTCGATGCCGGCGCCCAAGGCGTAGTTGCCGTTGATTACGGCAAAGTCCACGTCTTGCAGGGTGCGCGGCAGCATGGCCGCCTCGGCCTCGATGATCTCAATGTTGTAGGGGTTTTCGATGATGTCGTTGGTGGTTGCGGTAAGGCCGGCTCCGGCTCTCAGCTTGATGAGCCCTTGGGCCTCAAGCAGCAGCAGGGCGCGCGCCTCGTTGGTGGTGTCGGATGGCACGGCAATGGTGAAATCGCCTGTTCCCGGTGCCGCGCTACCCACGCCGGCCCCTCCGCCGCACCCAAAAAGTGAGGCAAACAAAACGCATGACAGAGCCACCGAAACAATTAACTTAATCCTCTTCTTCATTCTTCCTCCATTCTTTGTGCCCCTTTGGGGCATGTTTTCTTGATCCTTCTCTCGAGAATCCTATTTTCTTTTGTCTATTCTCCGTGCGAGGGAATCTCCAATACTTTGAGCAATTTGCACAAGCACGATGCAGATGGCTACCGCCACAATCATGACGTCGCCTTGGAAGCGCTGAAAGCCGTAGCGTATGGCGATGTCGCCCAGCCCGCCCGCGCCGGTGAGCGCGCCGGCGATGGCAACGTAGCCAAACAGCGTGATAAAGGTGATGGACACGCCTCTGACCAGCGAGGGAAGACCCTCTTTCAAAAAGACCTTGAGCACTATCTGCAAGGTTGAGGCACCAAAACTCTGGGCCGCCTCTACCAGCCCGCCCTTAACCTCGGAGAGACTCTGCTCAACAAGCCGGCCCACAAAGGGCGCCGCCGCAATGGTCAACGGCACAATGGCGCCGGAAACACCCATTGCGGTTCCCACAAGCAGGCGCGAGAGCGGCAGCAACAACACCAGCAAAATGATAAAAGGGATGGAGCGGCCCATGTTGACAATCCAGCCGAGTATCTCGTGGAAGATGCGATGCGGGTGCAGCCCAACGGGCGAGGTCAGCACAAGGGCCACGCCAATGGGAATGCCGAGGACGTAGGCAAAAAACGTGGAGACGCCGGTCATGACAATGGTGTCCCAAATGCCTCTCGTGAGCAGAAGAGCGTACTGGTCGATGAATGCCTGGATTACTTCCATTAGGCTCCACCGCCACTCAGTTCACCAGCAGCTTCATCCAGATCCGCGCCGTTTAAAACGGAAGAGAGCTTGTCGTTTTTCAACAGCTCCCGGGTAATCGGACTTTGCGGATTGGCAAAAACCTCGGCGGTCAAGCCCTGCTCAACAATCTTGCCCTCATCGATAACCGCTATCTTGTCGCAGACCTTCTCTGCAACAGAAAGCGAGTGGGTGATTACTATCATCGTAACCCCGAGGTCCTTGTTGATGTTCTTCAGCAGGCCGAGTATGGATGCCGCCGTGCGGGTGTCGAGAGCACTCGTTGCCTCGTCACAAAGCATGATCTTAGGGTGGTTTGCCAGCGCGCGCGCAATAGCCACACGCTGCTGCTGCCCGCCGGAAAGCTGAGAGGGAAAACTCTTCTCTTTGTCGGTAAGCCCCACAAGCTCAAGCAGCTCACGCGCTCGCGCCTGCCGGTGCTCCCGTTTATCATGGCGCAGCTCAAGCGGAAAAGTCACATTGCCCAGAACGCTCCGCTGCTGAAACAGGCTGAAGTCCTGAAATATCATCCCTATGCTGCTCCTGAACTCATGGAGCTGCCTGCCCTTGAAGCCCGTCACGTCAACGCCGTCGATGATGATGCGGCCACTCGTGGGCCGCTCAAGCAGATTAATACAGCGCACCAAGGTAGACTTGCCAGCGCCCGACGCCCCGATGATGCCAAAAATCTCACCATCTTGAATAGTAAGACTGACATCATGCAACGCATGATGCTCACTGGTGCCGCTAAATACTTTGGTCAGGTGCCTGATCTCTATCATTAGTAGTGAATACCTCGTACGTGGATGGTTACCATATATGCGGTTTTGGTGCCAGCAAAACCGCGCCTGAATTAGGTCCGAGCGCCGGCAAACACACCAACAAACTCAGACCAAGGCATGTTCATGCTCATGGTATGTACGAAAACGAATTGCATATCGCATAATTATCGAGCAACTTTCCACATTGTCAAGAAGAACTCAAAACTCAAAAGCCCGCTGTCACGCCAAGTAGTCCCATTCATATACTACAGACTGAAGTTTTGATAGGGAAATACGCTTAGAAGCGTAATAGACGTCGCCACTCCGACTCATGAGGTAGTCGTAATTAGAGACCTTGAAATCCACCGCATCACCAGGTAGGTGCAAGGGTAAATACCCATCAAGAATCAACTCTTCAGCAGAATGAGAACCATCCTCTAGGGAGTAATACTCCCGCTCAGCCTCCTCGCCCTCCTCAAGAACCTCTCCTTCCTTGACAATTTCGCGATAAAAGACCGTGGTTTGGGCATACACAAGATTCGCATTAGACCCCAGCCAATAATAAAAATAATCGAAAGGTGCATACCGGTTGTTTGCTCCAGCCGTATACTCGTGCTTGTTGGGATCAGAAACGTTATAGTTCCCCACATCAAAACGGAGCTCTTCAGCGATGTACTGGCGGATGTATTCTTCGTCAACAGGGACGGTTGTTGAGGGGTCACTATTGTAGGCATCGATTATTTCAGGCAGGCACTTGTCAAACTCTGGAGTGAGTAAAACTGTCCAGCTGTAGTTTCCCTCCGCATCAATGTGTTCAAAAACGATGAGTGAATCTCTAATTGTTGGTTGAGAACTGACATAGAGAAAACTATTATCTAGCTTCAACCAAGCGGTTGTGAAATAGGTGCTTTCTGGCAGTACCTTTCTCCAGGGGACTAGAAACCAAGCTACCAGTACAAGGATTAAAATCCAAACAATGCCAAACTTTCGGATAGATTTCGCTTGGTCGCTCATGATAATTCGCCTGCCCGCAGATGATATTGGCACCATTTAAAGAAGAGCATAAGGCGATACGCGGCTTCATTTTCGCCGGTAACCATTGTTTCATAAAGCCCTTCTGTCAAGCCATAGCGTACTTCGTCTTCGGTAACGGGGTACAGCGTATTGGGGTCAGCGTTATATGCAGCAATGTAGTCAGGAAGTTTTTCTGATAACTCAGGCTTGATTATGCCAGTGCAATAGGGCTGCCCGTTGGGCGCTCGCTGCTTAACTAGCTCCATGTCATTTAAGAAGCCACCAGTAGGTACTTGGAAACCGTCAACTGTTTCCATGAACAAGAGATATTCCCTGATAAACGGGAGCTGGCGAGCGAGCTCAGCCTGTCTCTCAAAGTCTTTGTCATTCAGATAAACAGTAAATGGCGGTGCCGCAACAATCAACAGGCTAGCCACGATAATCGCAATCAGAGTTACCTTTGCATCGAAATACATTTTTTTCTTGCCCCGCGGCAACTTGTCGTCGCCTGCGACAGATTCAGCGCTCTGCGGCGCCGTGTCGTTATGTGCGATTATTTTTTCGCGCTCTTCTTTGTCTTCAGTCAGCTCCACGAGACTCACTCTCAAACAAGCTTCTCATGCATTCTTGATAATGAATTATACTGAACTCATTGCTGTTTGGCTTATACGAGCTCCTCTGGAGATGATTGAATTGAACAACACGAGTCGTTTTGTCAGGCTGACTGCTCAGCAGTATCACACCCTCATAGAGTTCAATAAAGCGCACGCCAATGAAATGGCAGCATTGATGCTGGGTAAAAAAGACGGAAGAGATGTTGACATCTATTCAGTTCAGTGCAACCCGCTCTTCACCAAAGAATCTACAGAAGGCTCTCTGACCTATAATCTTGAGGCAGTTGAACAAGAGCTGGCAGCAGCCAACAAACGCGACGGCGCAGACGCGGCAGTCCTCATGCATACTCATCCCCCCGGCAATCTCCCGCAATTGAGTTTCCGTGACAAAATTTCGTACCGCGTCTGGGTGTTGGACGAGAAGAGGTTTAACCTTGAAATCTTCAAGGGAGTCATCTTGGCTCCCCATATCACCTTCTGGGACCTAGAAGGTCTTTTCATCGAGAAAATGGAATTACTTGTTGATGGCTACCACATAGAAACCCCAGCGCCCGTATCGGCATTGGCACATGCATTTTCCGGAGCAAGAGAGGGATGGTCAGGGCTGCCGGCAAATGCAGTGGTCCTCAACAGAAAAGACGCTAAACTGATAACTGGCACGCACATTACTATCCCCAGCGGCTACACCCACATCTACGAAAACGCCTTTGAGGGGCGCAAAGACATCGTATCCGTGGCTATCCCCAGCGGCGTCATAAAGATTGGAAACTGGGCGTTTGCCTCGTGCAGAGACTTAAGAACCGTAACGATTCCTGAGGGTATTACTGAGATTCCAGCCTATATGTTTTTTCTCAGCAAGAGTCTAGAAACAATATTTCTGCCCCGAGGAGTGACAGCAATCGGCCACGAAAGTTTCTATAACTGCGAGAACCTCACAAGCGTGGTAATGCCAGAGAGCATCACAACTATCAGTAAGAAGCCATTCAAAGGCTGCAAGAAGCTAACGGTGACTTGCCAGGGGGGATCCTACGCCCACATGTATTGCCAGGAAAACCAGATACCGGTGCTTCTCTATTAGCCGGGGAGTCAGCGGGGACGGGGCTTGGTGTGGTACAGGAGGGACGGGGTTGGTGTACCACTTATTGCCGAGGCAATAAGTGGTACACCAACCCCGTCCCTCCTGTACCACACCAAGCCCCGTCCCCGTGTCAGGTTCGTCTACCCCCAGCGGGCAAAGCGCCAAACGCTGGCTACAGCTACCAGCCAAAACAGCGCGGTTTCCCAGCCTACGGCTAAGCCGGTGGACAAGCTGCCCACTGCTGAAAGAGTCACAAATGCCACGCTCGCAACAATGAGCAAGGTATTCTTAGCTGCAAGGCGGCGCACAGGCAATTGTTTGTGGGCTCTATCGGTAAAGACGCTTATGAACAGAGCAAGCGGAACTATAAGCAAAAGGCACTGCGCTAAAGCAACTGTCCCATACATAACGCTAGGTAAATCTATCTGACCAAGCAGCTCAAAAAGTCCTGCGGATACAGCAATTTGCAGCAGGCCAACAACCGCTCCAAGGCCAAGCAAGCCAACTACAAATGCAGCAGTTGACGAGCCCTCTTTGCGCACTCCAATAAGCCCAATAAAAGCACAGGCGCTCACGAGCAAGAAATACTTGGCAACCAGCAAGAACAGAGGCGGATTAGGCAGCCAAGATACAAGCAGTGAAGTTTCTCCAAGAAAGCTGGGTGCCATAAAGAGCAGCAGCGCCGGTATCATCAAGACCATCGGAGAAACCGACAGGGGAGGAGCCTCCCTGTTGACCTCGCCTTTTTTCTGCCTTCTTGAAGTGCCTTTACTCTTGCTTTTTGCCTCGACCTTCTTCTCTTCCTTCTTTAATCCCTTTATGAATATCGCCCTTGTTTCGCCAAAGAAGCGGGTGACCACGGCGTAATAGAAAACCGCAAAGCAGAGTGCAAATGAAAACTCGCTCAGGGCATAAAGCGCCAAGGGGTTTTGCCGTGCATTGCTTGCCTCGGTTATCAATGAGCTAAACACCAGCATAAGAATAGAAACAACCAGCACCGACACAAAAAAGGCCAGGATAACCTTGATAATGTCTTCACCGCTTATCACCGGCGCGCGCCCCGTGGTGGCGCAGATAAGAGCCGAGATGCACGTACCAATACAGGCCAAAAACAGCGTGTAGAAAATACCAAATATGATGAATGCGCCAAAGAAGTCTTTTGCGTAGTTGCCCCAGTCGCCGGCTTCGCGCCAGGGCGCCGCCTCCATGAGAAGCAGGCTAAAGCCCAGCGCAACATAAAAGCCAATGAGCGCCGAGCGGTTGATTTGCGTTTTGAGCTTACTCACCACAACCCAAACACAGGCGCAGAGCAAATAAACCGTAACGAGCGTCTGCGACAGCTGGCTAAACGCGGCATGATCCTTAAGCAACGCAGAAGCTCCACTCAAAACCGCAAAAATAGCAAGTAGAACAATTAACTGTAATTTGAATGGTGCTGCCTTACCAAGAATTTTCATTGCACGCTCTCCTGTTGGTGTGTCATGCGGGGAAGGTGTTATTTTGACAGATAACCAAAATTCAAGCCAGGCACAGCTCACGGCAATGGGGAGTCACTAGAGACACCTTTGACGCAAAACCCTGAGTTCCTGCCGCGTTTGCACGCAAAAAGACGATTTTTGGCCAGTAAATGCCCGATTTCTACCGAAATAAGGCACAAAATCGTCTTTTTGCGTGCAAACGCGGCAGGAACTCGTCGAAGTGTGTCAGCAGGTTGTCAAGTGTGTCAGCAGGCTCGTTGAAGTGTGTCAGCAGGCCTGCTTTGAGCTGACACTCTTTATGCCGCAGTCAATTCGCGCTTCATAACGCTTGAGAGCTTACCGAACCTTTTCCCGCACGGGGCGCATTTCGATGTAGCCGCGCCAGCCTTCTGGGATGAGTTGCATGCGTGGCGCGAGCTCGTCAGCGTATTCGTAGCCATAGACCTCGGGGTTGAAGATGGCAATGCGCTCCCACAGCGCAGAGATTGCCTCTCCAAATTGTGCTTCGTCAAACGGCTCGCCTTGAAATACCAAGAGCTTGCATGCCGGCAGCTCGATACAGTCATACCCTTCAGGGATGTCTCCCGCATAGTTCCAGGGCAGTTCAACGCCGTGGGCATAGAGCCCGGTTCCAGCAGGCCGCATATTGTTGGGCAGCCAGAGACCAGCCGGTTCGTATAAAGCCTCCTTGATGTTGCAGAGAGTTTCCCATGCAGGCGACTGCTCGTTTTCGCTGCACCCCAGCTCCTCACAGTACTCAAAGTAGTCTGTTGCCGTTTTTGACCTCAGCAACAGCAGCTTGCGGGCTGGTCGCTCGATGATCTGGGTGAAGATGATTGCCGTTTGCTGGTGCTCGCTCATTGGTGCCTCCTCTTGTCGATTATTAGGGCGAGGAAGAATTCCAAAGGGAATCAGCCAGCCACTCGGCTCGGCGACAGTCGCAAACCGTTTGGGCGCAATGCCAAACGCCTTGGAGAAAGCCCGCGTGAATCCTTCGTGGCTGTCAAACACGTAATCCAGGGCAACGTCGATGACCTTGACCTTAGCAGCCCGGAGCGTAAAAGCCGAGCTGATGAGCCGCTGCTCACGCAGATACTCAAAAGGGGTTTGGCCAAAGTGCCGCTTGAACACCCGAGCGGCGTGATACGGCGAGTACCCCACAGCGTTGGCGAGCGACTTTGCGGTCACCCGTTCGCCCAGATGCGCGTCAAGGTAACGCTTCATGCTCTCAGCAGCTGCTGAGCCCTGTGATTCCGTTGTCTCCGGTGCTTCTTGCATACCTGTTTCCTTGAGTCCCTTGAATCCTTTCAAGGATACCCTAACAAACGAGCAAGTGAGTTTCTTGACCTGCTGTGCGGAACCTGACACCTTTTACGTCAGAGTGTGTGAAGATCTTTCTTTGTGGTACAGAGGGACGGGGTTAGTGTGTGGTACAGAGGGACGGGGTTAGTGTACCACTTTGGCTCTAGAGCCAAAGTGGTACACTAACCCCGTCCCTCT
>WRBR01000078.1 GCA_009784425.1 Coriobacteriia bacterium
CTGTTATACCGTTTTGGCCATTTACCGTAATCGTTGCTGTGTAGGTGCCTGCTGCTAAAGCGGTGTTTGGCACAACGGTAAAGCTCGTATCGCCTCCTGGGTCAAGGCTTGCAAGTGAGGTGGTTGAGATTGCAAAGCTTGAGGCGTTTGTGCCACCTCTTTCTACATTTAGAATGCCTGTTGGTTGGTTGCCGGTATTGGTGACGGTAACAGACAGAGGTGTCTGTGCGCCATAGCCTACATTTTGTGCCGGGAAGGTGTAGGTTCCACTTCTGTTAAGGCTGATGCTGCGAGTAACTGGCGTAACCGTGACGGTACAAGCTTCCTCCATTGCGCCATCTGCGGTGATAACGGTGATCGTCGCTAATCCTGCGGAGACAGCTGTAACCACGCCATTGTTATCTACTGTGGCGACAGCGGTGTCGCTTGAAGTCCAAGTTACTGACTTGTTGGATGCATTCGCAGGGGCAACTGTGGCTTCCAGGGTCTCTGACGAGCCAGCAATTAGGGTGGTGGTCGTCTTGTTCAGCGTGACTCCCGTGACGGGTACGGAGCTATTCACTCGCTCCTGCACTGCAGCTACAGCCGCATAGGCGTTGACCAGTCCATGACCGAAGTATGGATCAAAACCAGGAGGCCCTAAGTCCGTGGCAGTTTCCTCTAGAATTTTTCTCGCTTCAGCAGGAGTCAGGCCATAGTCAGCTGCAAACATTAAAGCTGCAACTCCAGATACTATTGGGGCAGACATTGAGGTTCCAGAGATAGACCATACTCGCAGAGTATCCCCAATGGGCATGTACGAGCTTACGTTTTGCCCTGGCGCCGCAATGTTTTTGTATTCATTATAACTACTGAGACTCGCTCTTTCATTACTGCTGTCCGTTGCAGTCACCCCAATCACGAGCGGGTGATCGCTTGGGAATTGCGGGATAGTGCACCCTGTATTTGGGTCTACTCGGCCAGAGAGTTCACCCGAATTCCCAGCGCTTGCTACCACCAGTATGCCATTGTCGTCCAGAGCTTTGATTGCTCGACCCTCATCTGAGTCGTTGCAATAATTCTCAAATAGGGTTCGATTATCAAAACCTATCTCTGGGATGCCAACATGTCCTCCTATGCTCATATTTACAACTCTGATGTCCAAGGCTTCCGCATGAAGTAGAACGTATTCACACCCTTTGAGTATTGCTTGTGTGGTAATAGTAGGATTACCTACAGCAACAGGCAGTATATTCGCATTATAGGAGGTTCCAGCTATACCTATGCTGTTGTTTGCTCTTGCTCCAGCCACAGCACAAACTCCAGTGCCATGAAACTGATAATCGCCATAATATTCCGTCTCACCAAGTGCGGCTGATTCAGCGAGAGGTCTTCCAACTAAAACGTTGTTCTCTCTATAGGTTGCGTCAAACGCTTCGTTAATCAAAATGTTGTCCACCAAGTCTACATGGGACAAAAGTGCTCCTGTGTCAAAGACTGCAATAGTAATTGCACTGTCAGTGGTCTGAAGACCCCAAGCATCATAGATGTTGATAGCATTGAGCTCCCATCCCTGATGTGGATCATTGATTGAAACAGGGCCTGTGTCAGTTGAGTAAATGTAGTTAGGTTGTGCGCGAACGATGTACTCATCGTTAGCTGCAATAAGCAGAGCCTCTTCTACAGAAACGTCAGCAGGTAGGCTCACCAAGGCAATACTGTCCCCAAAGCTCGAATCGATTATCATGTTTGCATCAGTCTGCTCAGATTCTACAATGGTGCTGAGGTCTGATTCTTCGTCTATCGCATCTTCGATAGCTTTCAAATTAGCAGGTGTTGCGTCCTTGGTTTTGTAAGAGATAAGTATTTCGTTTGGTACGAAACTTTCTTGACTATCAGGAACAAAGCCTGCAGCGCCTGCTTCGATAGCCTCTTCCAGTGTTGCAAAGTCATCGTCGTCCTGAGGCTGAGCTTCTAATGCCTCCAGCCCATCATTGCTTAACTCACCGGATGCTTCTTGCCCAGATTGAAGAGACGAAACTTCGACTTGCGCGTCCGCAGATGAGTCGCCAAATGCATGCATGGGAAGCATGCTGAACACAAGTGTAAGTGTACACAGAATTACCAGTACCTTTTTAGAGAGACGGTTCTTTTTCATTGTTTCCTCCACCACTGATGTTTGTAGCTGCCCTTGCATCGAAACGCTGATATCCTTTCGTCGCATTGCCCTCGCGTTGAATAAGTAACGCGCTCCACACAATGCGGCTTATGCAAAGAGCCTGTTATTTAGTTGACACTACTTAAAAAGAGAACACCCTGATTGAGTTGAGTGCTACGTTTTCACGAAGCTAAAACTCAAGCCCGCCTATCACCCATACTTTGTGCGCGTAGTTCCTCAAAACCTACTCTTTGACCATTGCTTGAGAATGCACCAGAACCAAGATACAGAGACCAGTTGGATTACCTTGGACTACGCAGCCATCAATTTCGATGATAAAATCAATCGATTGGGTGAAAGGTTGTTTGACAAATTTCTTACCTCATACGCATCATCTCGCTCACCATAAATTGGCCAATATGTAGTAGATTCAATTATCCACCCACTTACGTTAATATTGTACTACATCGTATCAAGGATTTGCTGGTAGATAGTGATTTTTTGTAGTTTTTCTTTTGTTTTTTTTGGGGTTTTTTATGGCCATTTTTTTGATTATTGAGCGATGGCGCGATGGTAAGTATTATGGAGCTGAAAACCTCTTGTAGTTTTAAGAAGATTGCGGGTCAAGCCCGCAATGACAGGGAGTGGGCTGAAGCCTCCTGAGAACGCAAAACCTCTGACTCCTGTGTTGCTCGAGCAGCAGTTCGGATAATTTCGGCGCGCTCTTCTACATCCAGTTTTGCGAATTCTCGCATTCACCTCTCCTAACGATTGCTAACCCTCTTGATAACATCATAAACCCAAACGGCAGCTCTCTTGCTCTCGCTCAGTAACAGATCCTTGTCTTGTGCAGTGAGGCGTCTAGAAAGGTGATCTATGTCAGCCTCTTTGACATCGTTCTCCCCCAAAGCTCTGATGGCCTGGATTACCATTGCAGTGGTTGGACTAAGGGCACTTAACTCTCGATTTGCTGAGCGAGAGAACTTTAGTTCATACGACCCCAATGCATAGCTGCGATACGGACCATCGCTGGCATATTCAAAGACATTGGGAACTTGAGTAGAGAGCCCAAGCAGGTTTAACGCTGTTGCACCGCTGGGTGTAATAGCCCAGCCGTACTTTGAAGCCAACTTATGTGCAACCCTATCTGGGTCAGGAGCTGCGTACTGCTTGATACGCTCAACATAGCGCGGCTTATCATAAATGCCTCTGAGGATACGCCGCAAAACTCCTTGTTTTTCCAGGCGGCTAAAGGCTTTGCGGATAGTAGCGTTTGGAGCTAAGTCAGCAAAGTCGGAGTAGGTGAACAACTGCCCGTAGTCACTCTCAGCTATACATTGCTCGATATCTTTTGCATACAAAGTGCGTGGCACTACTCCCTCCTTTCGTCACATATAGGTAAGCGTCAAATCGCATACACCTAACTATTCTGATGACAGTTGACTACATTGAAGTCTACGGTGTGTATGCCGTAGGCACCTTGACATAGTTAGGTAGACTCTCACTCCAAGGTACTACTGAGTCAATCTCTGAAGTAGTCATATTGGGAAGTTTGTCGAAGAGGTACTTCAGGTACTCGTAGACATTTAGATTGTTTTCTTTTGCAGTCTCGATGATGGAGAAGAAGGCAGCAGAAGCATCAGCGCCTCTGGGAGTATTGGAGAAGAGCCACGCTTTACGGCCCATCACAAAGGACTTTATTGAGCGCTCTGCCCTGTTATTTGAGAGCTCAAGGCGGCCGTCATCGAACACGCGCATCAAGTCGGGCTTGAGATTTACGAGGTAACCGATGGCTTTCCCCAGAAGCGACTTTGGCGTGGCTCCTAAAGTGCTGGCCCAAAGATAGAGCTCTTCAGCAACAGGGACACTCTTCTTTGCGCGCTCACTTGCTCGCTCAGCGTCAGTCATCTTGATGTAGGTGCGCTCAAGAGCAAAGAGGGTGTTGATGTAGTCAAGGCCGCGATAGGCCTCACTCTCTGCTCTTTTGTCTGCGGGAAGAATCGCCAAGGCCTCCTCAAACTTCCGGCGAACATGAGCCCAGCAGCATACGACCTCTATCGGCCCTTTGAGCACTCGGTAGAACTTATAGCCGTCACATTGCAGATAGCCATTGAAGCCCTCTAGGAACTTCTCCGGACAGCGCGCAGAGCGCGAAGGTTGGTACTCATAGTAGATGAGGGGGTGCTTCGCATCGGCGCCAGTGCGGTAAAGCCACATGTAACTCTTGTTTTGGGCCTTCCTGCCGTCTTCTCTCAGCACTTGAATGACGGTTTCATCGGCCGCGATGACCCCGCCTTTCACTAGCTTTTCCTTCATCTTTTCCATGATGGCAAAAAGATAATCCTCATTTGCGCGCACGATCCAGTTGGAAAGTGTTTGACGTGAGAGCGTGATGCCGTCATGGGCAAATGCTGCTTCTTGGCGGTAGAGCGGCAGGTGGTAGAGGTATTTGTCTGAAGCGACGTGAGAAAGTAGCGAAGCTGAACAAAGCGAGCCTGAAAAGATAGGTTTTGGGGAGAAAGCTCTGATAATGGGAGTTGCCTCCGCTGACTTATCACAAGCTCTACAGGCATAGAGATGGGTGGCATGTTCTACTACGCATGCCTTAGCTGGAATATATTCAAGTTCGAGCCTGATGTCTTCATCCATCTCATGAAGAGGCCCAGTACACGCAGGACAGATGCGCTCGCTTTCAGGAAGCTCATAGTCAATGCGGCGGGTGGGAAGGCCAGAAAGGTCAGCCTCGCGCTTGCCGCGTGCCTTCTTCTTGCGCGCTTGTACTTGCTCGAGCGCGGGCTCTTCAGTTGATGTGCGAAAATGGTACTCTGCCTCGTTAAAGAGCATCTGTTGTCCGGAGAGGTAGATGCTCTTTTCTGTAGAAGGACCAAAGCGCTTGGCGCGAAGCAGACGGTTTTCTTCTGCAAGCAAGATGTTTTCTTTGGCAAGACGCTCATGTTCGTATGCAAGAGAGGCAATGCGAGAGCGTATGTCTTCAGGAAGGCTCAAAAGCTCTTCAGGTGAAAGTTGGATGTTTGCTCCCTCAGTCATGGCTGCATTATACCATATAATACTATGCTACTACCATAGCTTTACGCCAGTGGTAGTATATACCCGCAAGCGGTTAGGTGATAGTGCGCTCACTTACTTCATCGCGCACTATCTTGCGCGTTAGGCGTGTAGTGGAAAGAAGCTGGCGAAACTCTTCTATTTGAAGCTCCATTACTTCTTCGTTTTTTACCTCTCCTGGCCAGAGGAATTTACCCTTTTCTAAGCGCTTGAAGGTAAGTACGAATCCATCGGTATCAAAGGTGAGTATCTTCATCCTGTTTTTGTTTCTATTGCAAAAACAAAAGAGCGCAGGAGAAAAAGGGTCTAGCTCAAAGACCGAGCTTACCAGTACGCTCAGTCCGTTTATCTGCTTCCTTAAGTCTGTAGCACCACAAGCTAAGTAGACCGGCACATCATCGAAGTTGATCATGGATGTATGCCAACTTCAATGATGCCTTCTTTTATGGTGATGGTGACTGCAGGCTTTGTGTTTGCGCGCGCCTTATCTTGCGGTGCTTCTGGGAGCTGGACGAACTTTGAGGTGCCAGCTGCACTCTTCTGAGGGTTCTTTGCCTTGCCAGGAGTGCGTTTACCTTCTTTTTCGATTCTGGATTTCATCGTCATCATCGACTTAGGATTGATTCCTCGGCTTTTGCACCACTCCACTTGGGTAAGGCCGCTTGTCTTCATCTCATCTAGAAGTGAGACCCACTCTTCACGTGTTCGTCTGGTTACATTAGTAGGCATTGGTATACTCCTGTCTCTTGGGTGTCTACAGAAGAAGCATAGGTGCCTACTGGATGAGCTGCTATGTGTGCCTGATTAGACGCTTACACATATAGTATACACTTTTTGTGACGTAAAGAAAGCGCGCGTCACTCTCCCGGGAAAAGCAAACCACCTGGAGTGGTGGGCTTTACTCCAGGTGGTTGTTAGCAATCCTTCGCTCTACAGGTTGGGGCCAGGCGAAGGTCGGTATGGCATTACTTCATTACAAGGGCATCTCCCGTTTCAAGCGTTTGGTAGTCAACTTCGTCGTCTTCTTCCTTGGCTTTGTCTGAGCGGATGCTGATGAACAGGGCGATGGCTTGTATCAGGCCCATGACAAACAGGGCGATGAATGCAGCTGTGTACTGATCAAACAGTGTCATGTTGTTCGTCAGGTTTTGAGTCAGGACGAACAGTATCAGCGTTACTGCGGCAGCCAAGGCTGTGCCAACGAGGAGTACGCGTGTAGCCCATGAGTGGCGATCTTGCTTCTCAGAGCCTCTCTTAGCGTCTCTCTCGGAGCTCCTGGACTCATCCTCGTCTTTGTCTTCCTTGTTGCGGATGACGAAGCGAATCAGAGCAACCAGCAGTATCAGCGCCAGAAGTATGGTGCTCAGGAGATTGGCGACTGACCAGTACTCAACTTCTGTGACTTCCAGCGGTACGGGTGGCTTCTCAACTTCCACGAGAATCGGTACTTCAACTTCAGTCTCCACGTACTCCGTCACGGTTTCGCCGGGCATGATGATTGTTTGGGCTGCAGGCGGATACACGGTGACAGCTGGCGGGAACACGTTTACCGCAGGCGGATACACGTTGATGACAGGCGGCGGCGTTACCGGCGGCGGATCAGGAATGGGTACCCATACCGCGTAGAGCCTGGTGTCTTGAGAGATATTGAAGGTGTTGCCGGCCTGGTAAGCTGCGCCACCGGTTCCGGTGAACGACCAACCACCAAAGGTGTGGCCTGCGCGTACGAGACCGCCCTGGTCAGCGACCGCAGCCGTTGCGCCCGGAGCGTGCAGCGTTGTTGCCGGCGGGGCGC
The DNA here is from genome assembly GCA_009784425.1 of Coriobacteriia bacterium. GTDB lineage: Bacteria > Actinomycetota > Coriobacteriia > Coriobacteriales > UBA8131 > WQXH01. Next base: position 6,999 of record WRBR01000078.1, read on the forward strand.
CTGCTCCGCCGTTGGCAAAGTAGGTCAGCGACAGGCGGTTGTCATTAACGCGGACGTTAATGGTGGTTTGCGAAGCCGGCTTGCCGTCCACAATCAAAGTGATGGGGAAGCCGTTGGGCAGGTGCTCACTTGAAGTTCTGCCGTAGTAGCCACCGTCATCAACAACCTCTACCGTGACGGTCCCGCCAAAGTTGGGGTTAGGTTCACCGTTAGCTAGCAGCTTGCGAAGGTCAACACCCTTTGCCTTGGAGTCTCTGATTACCTCAGCTTGGGTACCTTCAACATCGGTGAGGTTCTTGGAGAATCCTGCTGCGTGCACGGCGTAGTTGCCATCGTCAACGATGATCCAGTCACCGATGAGGACAATGCCGTACTCAGTAACCTCGTTGTGATCGGAGTCAACAGCCTTGTACTCAACCCTAAAGTGCGCTCCTTCTGTATTGGTGTAGACCGGCCTGGTGTGGGTGATGGAGCTTGCGGGAAGCGTTCCATCCTCGGAGTCATGAGCCCACACACCACGCATGTAGCTTGGGTTGAGGTCTCCAGTAGCACCGTCGGGGAAGGGCGCTCCCACGGGAACTACCTTGTACGGTGGCACGGTGAGTACGGGCTTGTTCCTGTTAGTTACCGTAAGCGTCACGGTAACCACAGCGGAGGGATCTTCGCCAACTTGGAAGGTGACATTAAACTTGTCGCCTTCTTTGAGGGTTCCGGCACGTGAGGCAAAGGTGTCAAACGTACCCACTGCATAGGCAGAGACGAGTAGCTTAGTGCCTTCCTGGAAGAACATGGTGCCCGAGCGCTTGTAAGCCTCAACGCCTGCGCGGGTGAGAAGCTCAGCTTCGAGTATTGCCGCGGCAGACCCGGCGATGTTGTTGGCATCAGTGGTGTTGAGGATAAAGTCGCCGGCGATGATGGAGTACGCGGCGCCATTGGTAGCTACCTTGGACTCACTGATGACCTTGGCGGTGACAACACGCTCAAGCCTTGGGTCATCAATCAGGTTCATCACTGGACGATAGTTACCGACCGTAGCCGTGTAGCCACCATCGGCCCTGACTTGGATGCGAGTAGAGGACAAGCTTACACCTTCTGTGGTCCATGCCTGGGCATCTGAGAGGGTCTTGATCTGCTCAGGACGATTACTCGCAGAGACATCCGCCACGTTGACTACAAAC
>WRBR01000079.1 GCA_009784425.1 Coriobacteriia bacterium
GATTTGGACGCCTACCTCACGCGTATTGAAGAAGCCGAGAAGCGCGATCATAGAAAGCTTGGGCGTGAACTCGGCATCTACATGACGGACGAGAAGGCCGGGGTGGGGCTCCCGCTCTACCAGCCCAAGGGTGCGCGGATTATCAGGGTTTTGCAGGAGTGGCTTCGCCAAGATCTTTATGCGCGTGGTTATGAGGAGGTCATCACTCCCCATATCTATAACGCTGAAGTGTGGAAGATCAGCGGTCACTACTCCTTCTATCATGACAACATGTACTTCTTTGAGATAGATGAGAGCGAGGCCAAAGACGGCTCCAAGACCAGTGAGTACGCGGTGAAGCCGATGAACTGCCCCGGGCATGTATTGCTCTATAAAAACGAGCTGCGCTCATACCGAGATCTGCCTATACGGCTCTTTGAGTTTGGCACGGTGTATCGTCACGAGATGAGCGGCGTGGTGCACGGCCTGCTGCGGGCTCGCGGTTTTACCCAGGACGATGCACATATCTTCTGTCGCTCCGATCAATTGCTTGACGAGATTGTTGATATCCTTAAGTTAATTGACCATATCATGACCACTTTTGATTTCACCTACACCGCTGAGATATCCACGCAGCCAGAGAAGTCCATAGGCGATGATGCCAAGTGGGATTTTGCCACCGAGCAGCTTAAGGCGGCTTGCGAGGCACACGGATTGCAGTACGAGATTAACGAGGGCGATGGCGCCTTCTATGGTCCCAAGATAGACATCATGGTAAAAGATGCCATTGGTCGTACCTGGCAGTGTTCCACGGTGCAGGTTGACTTCAACTTTCCCGAGCGTTTTGATCTTACCTATCGCACGGATGATAACAGCTCCGAACAACCCTGGATGCTCCACCGCGCCATCTTTGGCAGCATAGAGCGCTTCTTGGGGATTCTTATTGAGCATTATGCCGGTGCCTTGCCCGTGTGGCTGGCTCCCGTGCAGGCAGTCGTTATACCCATCGCCGACCGCCACGCCGACTACGCTGAAGAGGTAGCCGCTTCACTCAAGGCAGCCGGAATCAGGGTAGAGGTTGCTCGCCAAAAGGAGCCCATGAAGGTAAAGCTTGCCATAGCACAGCAGCAACAGATACCCTACATGCTGGTACTGGGAGACCAAGAAGCAGAAGCAGGCAACGCAAGCATACGCGAACGCCGCGCCGGCAACCTGGGCACCATGAGCCTGGAAGAGATTATAAAGCTAGTTCTAGTCCCACCGGGCAGTGGTCAGAGCCTATAACCTCTGGGTAAATCGAAGCAGAAACAATCGAATCCGCCAGACGGTCTGAGACCAGGAAGTAGTCTATGCGCCAGCCAGTGTTATTGGCGCGGGCGTTGCCGCGAAAACTCCACCAGGAGTAGGCGCCGGCCAAATCCGGATAGAGATGCCTGAAGGTATCAGTAAAGCCAGCATCAAGCAACTGATTAAAGTCAGCACGCTCTTCGTCAGAGAAGCCCGCGTTGCCCTTGTTGCTCTTGAAGTTCTTAAGATCTATCTCATTGTGAGCCACGTTTAAATCCCCGCAGATTACCACGGGCTTGTCCTTGTCTAGCTCAGAGGCAAAACGCGTAAACCCTGCTCCCCAGGTCATACGCAGGTCAATGCGCGCCAAGCCATCTTGCGCATTAGGCGTATAGCAGTTCACAAAGTAGAAGTCCTCAAACTCCAGCGCGCAAATGCGCCCTTCTTGGTCAATTTCAGTTACACCCTGTAGGCCTTTAACAGAGGCATCAGAGGGCTTGAGCCCCAGGTGATGTTGAACGCTCAACGGCTCCGTCTTAGTAAAGACCGCAGTGCCGGAGTAACCCTTCTTCACCGCGTGACTCCAATAATCGTGATACTGACCAGGCAGTTCCAACTCAATCTGCTCAGCCTGAAGCTTGGTTTCCTGAATTGCAAAGATGTCAGCACCAAAACTGTCGAAGACCTCGTAAAAGCCCTTCTTCACATTGGCTCTAAACCCATTGACGTTCCAAGAAATGAATTTCATCGACAATCCTCTCGATAGTGGAACAGAGGGACGGGGTTAGTGTACCAGTTTTGCCTTGGCAAAACTGGTACACTAACCCCGTCCCTCTGTTCCAAATTCAACCGGCCTTGGGGGTATCTACAAGGATTTTTCTGGTCTGAGGGCTTTAGGCGAGATATTTGCGATAATCAAACCTTTGGAGGTTCCTGCTTCACCTGCCCTTCTAAACCAAGTTCCCAGTATGGGTGATTTCATCGATTGGGCCTTCCTTTACGGAGCAGGCATGTCACTTACGAGCTTTGCCTGCGCACTTGATACAGCCTTTCTTCCCCTTGCGCAGAAATCCTTCATGGATGCCTTCAATACTTTTATTGGCCTTATCAACCGAGAGTTGCGCTACGATGACATGGCTTCCTTTGGAGAACGTGACCTTGAAGCCTTGCAAACAACCGGGCTTACAGAGCGTGATATTGATGACATTACGCATCCACAGGGTCTTCCCTTATCTCCTGAAACGAGTTCTGGACAAACTCATGAGAGCCCCGCAGTACCAGATGGTGCTACCCAGCCTGTAGGCGAAGACCCCACGGAATACTCAGCTCGCCCAGAATGCTCCTTTGACACCTCTACCGTGATAATCCCCATAAACCCGGGCGAAGGCATGCGCTATGACTATGAGCTCACCTACTACGTTAACGATATTTCCTACACCAACACGCAGGTGGCAAGTGAGTTTGGTAAAAGAATGGAGCTTAAGGACTCCTTTACTTACGGAAGAGAACGCCTAGGTGCCGTAGACGGAAGCGGGCAGGCAGTAACCTTCTACTACGACGGCAGGGGCTCCGTAGCGCAAATGGCAAGCGAAGGAAACATCTCCTCTTCACTACGCTACGATCCCTTCGGTGAAGTGGTGTCAGGAATAAAGCCTTACGAGCTCACCTTTGCTCACAACGCAGAAGAGTACAACCCTGTAAGCGGCCTTACCTACCTGAGAGCTCGCTACTACGAAAATGAGACAGCAGGATTTCTTACCAAGGATAATGTTCTAGGGCATATTGCCTCCTTAAACTCCCAAAACCGGTATGCCTTTGCAGAGTCAGACCCCGTCAATAACTATGACCCTTCCGGACACGCCATCGGCAGCTCTGCCTATGAGTACCAGATGGAGGCACAAGGTGGCATCAATGAGATCTATAACGCCTATGTTGGAACGTCGCTGCAAAACTCATATTACCTTGCTGCAAGTGCCTTCTACAGCCAGCTAAACTACGCCTATGGGGTAAACCCAACCAACCTTGCCGCCATTAACTCAATTTCCGGCATCTCTCAAGCCACAGCCAACGCCTATATATCCTATGGGGCATCCATGGCGCTTTACCAAGGAGCAAGCTGGGGCTGTGTGCCAGGCGCCCTCACGGGGGCAGCCATCAACACCTTCGCCACTCACGTTAACGCCACCAAAGACAGCGTCAACGTACAGATAGCAGAAGTGCAGTCATACAAGTACGGCCAATATGCAGAGTATCAAGCCTACCTTGCTTGGCTTGCTTATGTCTATCAACAGGAGCAAGCCGCCGCTAGCGCGGGTGGCAAGGCAGGCAAGACTACAGTAACGAACAATAATCCAGGTAAATATAGCCCCATCACCCCTGGAAAGGCTCCAACATACATGCCACCACCTCCGCCGCCAATCTACACGGGGCCTGGAAAGGCTGGGGCGCCACCTCCAGTAAACACTGCGCCTGGAAAGGCTGGGTCACCTTCACCAGTGTGCAGCGTGCCAGGTAAGGCTGAAACACCATCACCAGTGAGCACTGCACCAGGTAAGGCTGTAACACCATCACCAGTGAGCACTGCGCCAGGTAAGGCCGAAACACCATCACCAGTGGGCACTGCGCCAGGTAAGGCCGAAACACCATCACCAGTGGGCACTGCGCCAGGTAAGGCAGACCTTCCTCCCCCTTCTTCGAAGACTAATCAGCCAAGAGGTCAGTCTCCTCAAGACACGACTAGGGCTCCAACACCGGACAACCCCAGCTATCCTGGAAAGTCAGCTGGTCCACCTAGAAAAGCTGGACCACCTGCACAAATACGAGATGTGAGTAACCCAACCAGCTCATCAAGGGATCTTGCTCGATTTATTGCTGATTATGAGGGAGGCTTTTACTCTGAGCCTTACGATGCTGATGGGAACGGGGATTGGACAATTGGATTCGGTCATAAAATCAAAGAAGGTGAATACTTTACTTCTATAACAGTTGAAGAAGCGTATCAACTTTTCCTTTCAGACATCAGTTACTGGGAAACTGAAGTAAGAAATTACTCTTACTCGCAAACAGTGATTTGGAACCAAAATCAATTCGATGCTTTTGTTAGTCTTGCATATAACTCAGGATATAATTATGTGCATGTAATGGATGCAATCCTTTCGGGAGCTAACCCCCATAGTGCTTTCACCATGATTGTTTACGACTTAAACGGAAACTACCTGCAAGGACTTTACGATCGAAGGGTAGACGAGGCAAACATGTTCATGTATGGAGTTTACGCTAGAAGCTGAAATATAGACTTTGTTTCCCCGTAACAAGGAGGTGGTAATATTGAATCTACGAAGGTTTTCTGGCATTATTTGTTTATTTTTTTTAACACTCTGTCTAGTTACTTCCTGTGCAGATGATATGAGAGTTGAAGAATCAGATAGTGTAGAATTGGAAATTTCTCAGCAAGAGTATGAGGAGACAAGCGGTTTTGAGAGCTTCGATTACTCTATTAATCGATATGCTGTTTATCAAAGTGCTCAAACTACCGCTGCTCCAGATATTTTCAGCACAGCAATGGCTGAGAACCCGATAGATGAGCAAGAGCGCATCGATATGAGCGCTCTTGCACCAACAACTACAGAGGAAATGAGTAGATTTCGAGACAATTACTTAAGCATCTGGAAGAATGAACTGGCTTTCTCCCTTGAAAACTTAAGAAACTACCTATCTGAAGAAGAGCTTGAGCTCTTGAATGCCTCACACGCAGCCTGGGAGAGGAGTCTAGAATCAAATCAGGTATTTGATCTCACGCTTATTGAGAGCAGGGGGGTGCAACTAGGTTCATGGTATCCCATTAGTGTGAAAATTTACTTAACCAATCAAACTAAAGAGCGAGTCTTTCATATAAAGTACATGACTTATCTGGTTGAAACACAAGTAGCAGATAGAGTCCCGGAGAAAGAGCAGCTTTGGAATGTATTTCACGAACTCAACTGAACAAGTTTTGTGGAACAGAGGGACGGGGTTAGTGTACCAGTTTTGCTAAGGCAAAACTGGTACACTAACCCCGTCCCTCTGTTCCACATAGTTTAGACATTCAGAATGGTCATAAGTGAAAAAGAGGTGCTCTGAATGAAGCTGGGAAGGTTCCTATCAATCCTGCTGGCACTGATACTGCTTGGGCTGGTTGCTATAAGTCTTTCATCATGCAATAGGGTAGTAGAGAGAGATTATTGGGCAACTGTTGGTCTGTCTGTTCATAGTGATCGCACTTTCAATGGCGTAATTAATTCATGGGGAGAGCCAGAGAGGAGGGAGGCAGTAGAGCGCTCAAATGATGTTTGCTATATGAATTTGATCTATGAGGGCTATATCTTCTCAACCGAGTTCTTGTTTGCGCCTGCCTATGATAATGATCTCTATATCAGACTTGTTACCATAACCGATCCAGACTATCGAATAGGTTGCCAGCAAATAGGAATTGGCTCAACCAGACAAGAAGTTGAACGAGCCTATAGGAATAACCAGATTATCAAAAACCCGCCAGAAAACGTAATTGCGTTTATCGACGGCAAAAATATTTGGATTAGTTTTACTCTTTCAGCTGATGATGAAGTTGTAGAAATCAAGTTTCACAGTGGTGGACCATAAATGTATCAATGTGGACTTTTCTCTCGTCGCATCTTTTTGAACGCCAATTTTTTTTATAATTCTAGTGGAACAGAGGGACGGGGTTAGTGTACCTGTTTTGCTAAGGCAAAACTGGTACACTAACCCCGTCCCTCTGTTCCACACTAACCACGTCCCTCTGTTCCACATATGAAAGGCAGTATTAGTTTCACGTTATGGAAAAACAAAGCAACTTCTACGAAAAACACGCCTTGTTGGTAATCCTCGGCCATTATGGTAGTGGAAAGACCAATCTCTCGCTTAATCTTGCTAAGAGGCTTAAAGCTTTGGGGCGTAGTCCTGTGCTGGTTGATTTGGATGTTGTTAATCCTTACTTTAGGAGCACGGATTATCGGGAGTTGATGGAGGCTGAGGGAGTGCGCGTGCTGGGGCCGGTATTTGGCGGCTCCGCTAGTGACCTGCCTTCGCTGGCGCCGGGTATTGAGGTAGTGATTGAAAATGCCACGCTTGCACAGCCTGTTATTTTGGATGTGGGGGGCGATCCTGACGGCGCGAGGGCTCTGGTGCGTTACACGCCGTTCATCAACAAGATTGAAAATAAGTTGGTGCTCATCGTAGTTAACACGCGCAGGCCTGAGACTCAAAGCTCAGAGGGTAATCTGAGGATCATAAGTGAGATAGCGCAAACCACCTCTCTTAGCATTGATGGCCTCGTTGGCAACACGCATCTTGCGGAGTTCACCACAATGGAGACCATAGAGCAGTCGCTGCCTCTTATGCTAGAAATCTCAAAATCCACTAAAATTCCACTGGTGGCAATAACCACACCCGAGGAGCTTGCAAAGCCTCTGGATGAGCAACAAATCTATCTCCCTGTAGAGAGACTCGTAAAGACAAACTGGCAATAAGTGCACTCTACACCGGCGCCGTTTGCAGGCATGTTTGCAAACATAAGCGTTTTGGGGTCTGTGCTAAAGGCAACATTTATGAGAGAATACTCGGATATTCTTTTGGAGGAACAATGGCAAAAGTAACAATTGACATCGATTATTGTAAGGGCTGTGCCCTGTGCGTGGAGTTCTGCGACCAGAAAATCATGCAGATGGATATGGATGTTATTACACAAAAAGGCTACCACCCAGCGCGTTGCATCGACGAGGATAGCTGCACGTACTGCTTGAATTGCGCAATGATGTGTCCCGACGTGGCCATCAGGATTGAGAGGTAGTCATGGGCGAGAAAGTCTTAATGAAGGGTAACGAGGCATTGGCAGAAGCTGCTATACGTGCCGGTTGCCATATGTACTACGGCTACCCCATTACTCCGCAGTCGGAGGTGGCAGCCTACATGTCCGCACATCTACCCCCGATTGGCGGCACCTTTATTCAGGCAGAAAGCGAGATAGCAGCCGTCAACATGCTCTACGGCGCTTCGGCCGCTGGTGCGCGCGCCATGACGGCATCGTCTTCACCCGGCATAAGCCTCAAGGGCGAGGGCATCTCCTACATGCTGGCGGGCGACCTGCCCGGCCTTATCGTCAACATCAATCGCTGCGGCCCTGGCCTCGGCGGCATTCAGCCGGCGCAAGGCGATTACTGGATGGCCACCCGCGCAACCGGCCACGGCGACGGGCATGTATTTGTCTTTGCGCCTTACACGGTGCAAGAAATGGCTGATCTTACGCGAAAAGCCCTGGAGATGTCTGACCAATACCGCATCCCCGCCATGATCTTGGCAGACGGCCTGCTGGGTCAGATGATGGAGCCGGTTGAGCTGCCTGAGCACATTGCGCTTGAAGACCTGCCCCCCAAGCCCTGGGCGGTTACTGGCATGCGTGGCAAACGCGAGAAAAACATAGTCAACACCCTCTATCTCCAGGCACAAGCGCTTGAAGACAAGATACTTGAGCGCAAAGAACGCTACGCGCTGATAAAAGAATCTGAGCAAATGGCTCAATTAGAGCAAACCGAGGATGCCCAGCTTATAGTAGTAGCCTACGGAGCCTCTGCGCGCATTGCCAGAAGCGCAGTCAACATGGCGCGCGCTGAGGGCCTTAAGGTGGGGCTGATGCGCCCCATAACGCTCTGGCCCTTCATCACCAAGGCAATTGACGAGGCCTGTGCCACGGCGAGCGCCTTCCTCACCGTTGAGCTCAATACCGGGCAA
>WRBR01000080.1 GCA_009784425.1 Coriobacteriia bacterium
GGGGAGAGCGCATAGGTTTTGTGTTCCAAAGCTACAACCTACTGCCAAACTTAACCGCGCTGGAGAATGTGGAGTTCTCAACTGAGCTTGCCGGGCTTCCTCGCTCAGCTGCAGAAACTGCATTGGCTCAGGTTGGCCTCTCTGATCGCCTGAGTCATTATCCGGCAGAGCTGTCGGGCGGGGAGCAGCAAAGAGTATCCATTGCCAGGGCAATTGCCAAAAACCCAAAAGTCCTTCTCTGCGACGAGCCCACAGGCGCGCTGGATTTTGAAACGGGGCTGATGATACTGAGCGTGCTGAAGCAAATCCATCAGGAGAAACAATCGTCCATACTGCTGATTACGCACAATCAAGAGATAGCAAAAATCGCTGACCTGGTCATAACACTCAGGAGTGGCGAGATAATGCAGAAGGTGGAAAACGCCTCTCCACTTTCTCCTTCTGAGGTAGTCTGGTGAGGGGCACTGCAGTAAAACTGATTGTGCGTAAAACCAGGATGCACTTTCCGCAGCTTTTGGGGCTCATGGTATTACTGTTGGTTGGTGCCTGCTTTTTTGTCACGCTCTCTACCATCGTTTTGCGCTACGAAGAAACTGCAGAGTTATACCTTGAAGACTACTCTTACGCGGATGTTACTTATTATGGTGCGTTTAGTGACGAGCACGTAGAGATGGTAGCCCGGCAGCAGGGCATTGTTGCAGCAGAGGGGCGTATGGTTCAGAGTTTTCGTGAGGATGAGACAATCTTCCGAGCCATTACTTTAACGGATGGGGTCAATGCGCTTCATTTATTTGAAGGAAGATTGCCTGCAGACGAGTCTGAGTGCGTATTACTGCAGCGCAACGCCAAGGCCTTGGGCCTTTCTACCGGCGATACCGTAGTGCTGGGAAACAAAGCACTCCAAATAAGCGGCTTAGCCGCTTCGCCCGAGTACATATATCTGGTGCAAAACGAGCGCACCACGATGGCCAACCCCTCCCGTTTTGCTGTTGTGTTTGTAAACAAGGATTTTTTTCAGGCTGGGTATAACGAAATAGTGGCAACTTATTCAATGGACTTTTCTGCTAGCGAGGCTTCTGAGCAGATTGGGGCTTTTCGTTCTACCTTGCAGAGCAATCAAATTAACTACGAGCTCTACCGAGCAGATTTGCGAGAAATAGGGAGTTTTTCCTTCGTATTCCCCTTTATTTTCAGCGTGCTAATTGCGGTTGTAATCTATGTCATGCTCATGCGGATGATACAAAAAGACAGAAAGCAGATTGGGAGCATGAAATCCCTGGGAATGCCGGATGCTAGAATCATTGGTATCTACCTTTCACTATTCTGTTTTGCTGCGCTTATGGGGGGATTGCTCGGCTGCCTGACGGCTGTGTTTGTAAGTGATGTGATTATCGGGGTATTCTCCTCGATGTTTGAAGTGCCAGCACTCAGTTTTGCGCTCTATCCCGGCTTGTGGGTGGGAACACTTGTTGTTGCGCTGGGACTCTGTATTGTCTCTGGGCTCATAGCGCTGTTTTCGATACTCTCGCTACTGCCTGCTCATGCTTTGCGTTCACATATCCCCAAAGGCGCAAGGAGCCCAACTCTTGAGCGATGGGGATTTCTATGGAATCGCGCTTCATTTAACACCCGATACGCCATCAAAAACACGTTGAGAAATAAAGGCCGCTTTTGTGCGGTGGTGCTGGGTATGTGCGGCTCATGCACATTGCTGACCTTTTCGTTGGGGTTTAATGACTCAATTGGCAATACGCAAGATAAATACTTTGATGACTTTGCACGCTACGACGTGATAGCCAGCTTTGATCCACTTTTACTTACTGTTGAACACAGTGCTGCCGTCCACATGGATGAGAACAACAGGGCTTTGCAGGTGCCGGCGGAGATAAGGGATGAGCAATACACACTCTCGATTGTCGAGCAGCCTTTTGACATGGTTAACATTCCCAATGAGGCGCTTGAGCAAGGTGTCATCATTCCGGAGTATTTTGCCGAGCAGTGGAATGTTCTGGTGGGCGAGACGATTGAGATCAACGAGTACACCGCAGTTGTCTCGGCAGTCGTTCCTCAACACCTTGGGCTTACTCTCTATACAGGCTATGACTACCTCTCTGCACTTGATCATGATATGCCACAGATCTACAACACCATCTACGCCAGAAGCAACAACATGGCAGCCTTGAGCGCCTATCTTGATGCCGAGGGCACTGAGTACGCTACCATTGAAGATGATTATTCGAGCTTTGATGCTGTTATGGAAAGCATGACCGTGCTCATTTGGTTCATGGTGGCTTGCTCGATTATTCTCGGGCTCACCGTACTCTATTCAGTGGGGCTGATTAACCTTTCAGCGCGGGAATTTGAATACCTATTCATGGGCATCATGGGATATTCACACAAAAGTATCATGGCAGCGCATATCAAGGAGACGGCATTGCAGCTCACCTTGGCGATTCCGCTGGGGTTTTTGTTAGGCACAGCTTTACTGGAGAGTATTAAGGACGAGTTTTCAGGTAACAGCTATGTGATTGCCACGGCGATTCTCCCGCAGAGTTATGCCTTGGCAGCTCTTGCCGTGATTGGCGTTACTATGGTGATGGCCCTGGTAACATCGCGGCACATACACAAGCTCAATATTGTGGAGGGTTTAAAAACACAAGATGACTAGTGACTAGGGCACAGAGGGGCACAGGGCTGCTCTTCTTCTTGACGCGCAATAAATCTGATACAATAGGCAGGTTCGTCTCAAGGAGGTTTGCTCCACGCGGGCAGGCTTCAACATCACACATGCTTGAGGACTAAAGGCGCTTGTGGCCACAGCAGTGGTTGCGCCGGAGGGTTGAGTCAGGCAGAGGGAGAGCTCAGAGAGCTCTCAACAACAAAAAGGAGAATACATGGCAACTAAGGTAAATGTTGCGTCGCTTATCGACGCCGGGGTCCACTTTGGACATCAGACACGCAGGTGGAACCCCAAGATGAAGCCCTACATCTTCACTTCTCGCAAGGGCATCTACATCATCGATCTTAAACAAACACTCCTGGAGCTTGACCGAGCCTACAGCTTTGTCAAAGCTCTTGCCGAGAAAAACGGCACGGTGCTCTTTGTAGGCACCAAAAAGCAGGCACAGGAGCCTATTCAGTCAGCTGCCGAGCGTTGCGGCATGCCCTATGTCAATCATCGTTGGCTGGGCGGCATGCTCACCAACTTTGTCACCATTCGCTCCCGTGTAACCTACATGGAGGAGCTGGAGGCTATGGAAGAGGACGGCAGAATGGCTGCTCTTCCCAAGAAGGAGCAGGTGCTTTTGCGCAAAAAGCTGGGCAAGCTCCAGGCGAGCCTTAACGGCGTACGTCACATGACGGCTGCTCCACAGGCGGTTTTTGTCGTGGATACCAAACGAGAGGAGATTGCCGTTGCTGAGGCGCGCAGGCTTAATGTGCCCGTCATCGGCATCCTTGATACCAATGCCGACCCTGACGAGGTCGTTTATGGCATTCCGGGAAATGACGACGCCATCCGCTCGGTGGGCCTGATTGCCAACTGCATCGCGGATGCGGTGGTTGCCGGAGCCAAGCTTGACGCGGCGATTGAGGAAGAGATGCTCTCCGATGAAGCAGTTACTGAACCTGTTGCCGAAGCAGTTGTTGAACCGGCCGCTGAGGCAGTTGCTGAACCGGCCGCCGAGGTAGCAGAAGAGACTGCCGCCGAGGTAGCAGAGGAGCCTGTAGAGCTGGAAGACAAGCTCACCATCAGCCTGGATGACGACCTCTCCGCTGATCCGGCCAGCAGCTTTGTTGCCGGTCTGGATGACGAGCTGGTCGCCATCGATGCCGGGCAAGCCGATGAGGCTTCTGAAGCCCCAGAGGCAACTGAAACTGAAATAGCTCCCGAGGAGGAGCCGGCTATAGCCGCCACCAAAGAAAAAAAAGACAAGAAAAAATAAGGAGTGAGTCATATGTCAGAGATTAGCGCCAAGCTGGTCAAGGAACTACGTGAGATGACCGGCGCGGGTATGATGGAATGCAAGAAGGCCCTGACCGAGGTTGAGGGCGACTTGGAAAAAGCAGTGGATGTGCTGAGAGTCCGCGGGCTGGCTGCAGCTGAAAAGAAGGCAGGCCGCGCCACCAACGAAGGGCTCGTCGTAGCCAAGGTTGCCGCCGACTGCCTCAGTGCTGCCCTGGTTGAGGTCAACTGTGAGACTGACTTTGTTTCGCGCAATGAGACCTTTGCCGCCCTGGCAAACAAAATCGGCGATGCCGTGTTGGCTAGCAAACCTGCCAGCCTTGAGGCGCTCACCGAGCTTGCCCTCGACAAGGGAACCGTTGCCGATGCCATTACCGATGGCATCCACACCATCGGCGAGAACATGCAAGTCAGCCGTTATGCCTGCCTTTCTGCCGACAAAGGCGGCTTTTCCTCCTATATCCACGGCGGCGGACGCCTGGGCATCATCGTGCAGTTTAGCTTTGACAAGCCCGCTACCGCAACCGCCGAGGCCTTCACGGTAGTAGCCAAAGATGTTGCCATGCAGGTAGCTGCTGCCAACCCCCTGGCAGTTTCTCAGGAGAGCTTTGCCCCTGAGGTTGTAGAAAAGGAAATGAGCATCTACAAGGCCCAGGCCGCCGAATCCGGCAAGCCGGAGAGCATCCAGGAGCAGATAGCCACTGGCCGCATGAAAAAGTTCTACGCCGAAAACGCCCTCGTTGAGCAGGCCTTCATCAAGGACCCAGACCAAACGGTGAGAGAAGTTCTTGCCGCTGCCTCCAAAGAGCTGGGCGACAACATCACCGTGGTGGAGTTTGTTCGCTTTGAACTCGGCAACTAATTGAATCCACAAGCTATCCGTTATCAAACAGATTCAGGCGCGCTCACTCCTGAGTGCGCCTGTTTTGTTATAGTTATCCAAACATTTATCACCCGGGTAAAGGAGCGCCGTGTCTGAATACATCTATAAGCGTGTATTGCTCAAGCTTTCAGGAGAGCACTTGGCAGGAGACCAAGGATTTGGCATTGATCCCAAGGTCATTGGCTCCCTCGCCAAAGAGATCAGCACCATCACGGCAAGTGGAGAAGTTGAGCTTGCCATCACGGTGGGCGGCGGCAATATCTTCAGAGGCATGGCCGCCTCAACCGAGGGAATGGATCGTTCGCAGGCCGACTACATCGGCATGCTGGCCACGGTCATGAACGCCTTGGCCTTGCAGGAGGTGCTGGAGCGCGAAGGTGTCTACACCCGCGTGCAAAGCGCTATCTCCATGCATGAGGTTGCGGAGACCTACATTCGCCGCAGGGCAATACGCCATCTTGAAAAGCATCGCGTAGTCATTTTTGCGGCGGGTACCGGCAATCCCTATTTCACCACGGACACCACCGCAGCGCTCCGCGCGTGCGAGATAGAGGCAGACGTGTTTATGAAGGCAACCAAGGTTGACGGAATCTACGACTCCGACCCTGTTAAAAACCCCCACGCAAAGCGCTTTGAGACCATCACCTATCTGGATGTGCTCACACGTGAGCTGGCGGTTATGGACACCACGGCTATATCGCTTTGCATGGACAACAAGATACCGCTCGTTGTTTTTTCACTCGAGCCATCCGGCACTATGGAGCGCGCACTCAGAGGCGAGTCAGTAGGCACAGTAGTACACGCTTAGAGAGTTAAGAGTTAAGAGTTAAGAGAGAAGAGTTAAGAGCAAGCACCTGTCATCCTGAGCGAAGTGCGTGGCGTGAAGTTGAAGGATTCAGGAGCAAGCAAGTACGCAAAACGTTGACAATATAAATGAGAAACAAGAAGGGTATGACATGTCAGCATCAGTAGATAACATAATCACCTCCCACGAAGGATTGATGAGCAAGACCCTGGATAACCTGGCACAGGAGTTTGCTTCGGTGCGCACAGGCCGTGCATCAGCAGCCATGCTTGAGCGCATCAATGTTGATTATTACGGCACTGCCACTCCTGTTACGCAAGTAGCTGGCATCAAGAGCCCCGAAGCTCACCTGCTGATTATTGAGCCCTGGGACAAAAGCCTTCTCAAGGACATCGAAAAGGCTATCCTGGCCTCGGACCTGGGAATCACCCCCTCCAGTGACGGTAACATGATCAGACTTCCCTTTCCGCCTCCCACCGAGGAGCGTCGCAAGGAGCTGGTCAAGCAGTGTAGAACGATGGCCGAAGATGCCAAGGTCTCCATCAGAAATATCCGCCGCGATGCCAACACCAAGCTTGAGCGTCTGATTAAGGATGAGTCGCTCCCTAAGGATGATGAGCACCGCGCCGAGGAGAAGATACAAAAACTCACCGACTTGCATGTTGAGAAGATAAATCAGGCGCTCAAAAATAAAGAAGCCGAAGTCATGGAGGTTTAGACTGGTGGCTCGCCCCAGAAAACCACTTGCCCAGGTATTTGAGGGTCCTCCCGCAAACCTAGATCCCTCGCTGCTTGACGCCGAGCGTATCCCTGCGCACGTTGCCGTTATCATGGATGGCAACGGCCGGTGGGCCCAAGAGCAGGGAAAGCCACGGGCTGCCGGGCACAAGGCCGGTATTCAGGGCGTGCGCGAGCTTATTCGCACTTCTTCTGATATTGGCGTTGACTACCTGACTATCTACTCGTTTTCTACCGAGAACTGGAGCAGGCCGCGCGCCGAGATAAAGGGCTTGATGGAGCTGTTTGCCTCCACGATGGCCGCAGAGCTCGATGGCATGCACAAAGAGGGCGTGCGCATCAGGGTTATTGGGGACATGGGCGAACTGCCCAAGCGTACCCGTGAGACCTTTCAGCGAGGCATTGATAAAACCCGAGAAAACCAGGGTATGACCTTGATTATCGCCGTTAACTACGGCTCTCGACTCGAGATTGTCCAGGCGGCACAAGAGATAACGCGGCAGGCTTTGCGGGGAGAGTTGAGCAGCGAGCAGTTACAAGAACTCAGCGAGAGTGACTTTGCCCGCTACCTGCAAACCGACGATTTTCCTGACCCGGATCTTCTCATTCGTACGAGTGGAGAGTACCGTCTCTCCAACTTTTTGCTTTACCAAACCGCTTACAGCGAGTTATACATAACTCCCGTGCTTTGGCCCGATTTTGACCGCTTTGAGCTGTGCAGAGCTCTCCTTGAGTACCAGTCTCGCAACAGACGATTCGGCACGATTGGGTCTCTAGATGGCTAAACGGGTTGTCACAGGCTTTCTCATTACCATAGTCACTCTGCTCTTTTTATTGGCGCACCCGCTGGCAACCGCCCTTTTTCTTGCGGCTCTCTCCGGCATTTGCGCCTGGGAGTTCTATGCCATGCTCCGCGCTGATGCCAAACTTCCCAACGAGCTCATCGGCACGGTGACCGCAGCGCTCTACCCCCTCAGTTATTACTTTTTTGGCTTCTCGGGCATTCTCTCGCTCACTACGCTTTTTGCTCTGGCAGTGCTCATCTGGTATGTCTTTTACACAAGCTCCCGTATCACTGATGTTGCGGTGACTCTTTTTGGCGCCCTCTACACCGGCCTCATGCTCACCAGCCTCATCTTGATTCGTGATATTCCCCAAGAAACGGCTGATTTCTTCCTACCCCAGATCTGGGGTGGTTTATTGCTGGTCATCGTGGTCTTCAGCACCTTTGCCAATGACGCGGCGGCCTACTTTGTGGGGAGTAAATTAGGGCGTCACAAGATGGCTCCGCGTATTTCCCCGTCAAAGACTTGGGAGGGCTTTCTTGCTGGGATGATAGCCTCGGTGGGGCTGTGGTGTCTCATCCCGCTGATACCGGGCATGAATATCGGCTGGGGCTGGGCGATTGCCGGCGGCATCCTCTGCGGCTGGATTGGCATCCTTGGTGACTTGGTGGAGTCGCGCATCAAGCGCTCCACCGGCCACAAGGATTCCAGCAACCTCTTACCCGGACACGGTGGCTTTTTGGATAGGCTGGACTCGCTACTCCTGGTAGGTGCCGCCGCCTCAATCCTCCTCCGCTTTGCCGGCGCTATAAGTTAGTGGTACAGAGGGACGGGGTTGGTGTACCCTTTTGGCCTTTGGTACA
>WRBR01000081.1 GCA_009784425.1 Coriobacteriia bacterium
AGAGGCCCTTGCCTTCGCCGGCGTTGCGCCTGCCGCGCCTGCCTGGCCTGCCTCCAGCGTCTTGCTGGCCTTGGCTCTCAGTGGTAAAAGTGAGAAAATCACTGCCTTCCTCGTTGATATCAACCACTATTACCGAGATATTGTCGAGGCCTCCGGCTTCGCGGGCAGCAGTTACAAGTTGATCACAGGCATCTTGAGGGTCAGCCACGGTGCCCAGAATCTTGGTGATGTTTTCAAGGGGCACCATGCCGTAGAGGCCGTCGGTGCAGAGCAGGAGGCGGTCGCCCAGCGTTGCTTCTAGTTCGTAGATGTCCGCCTCAGTTTTGGGGTCCGAACCCAAGGCCCGGGTGATGACCGAGCGTTTGGGGTGGGCCACGGCTTCATCGGCGGTGATATGCCCGCCCGCCAGCAGCTCGCCCACATAGGAGTGGTCGCGCGTGAGCTGCTGCAGCCTGTTATTGTGCAGGAGATAAGCACGGGAGTCACCCACCTGGGCAATGAGCAGGCGAGTTCCATCAAGAATGGCTGCGGTGAGCGTGGTGCCCATGCCGGGGCGCCCCAAGCCGCTTTTTGTTGCCTCGATGATGGCGCGGTTGATAACCCGTACGGTTTTTATGAGAGCCTCGCCACTGTGAATAGACGGAGCGTTTTCTGCCAAGATGTCTACGGCCAGTTCAGAAGCCACCTCACCGGCGGCATGTCCTCCCATGCCGTCAGCCACCGCGTAGATTGGTGGCAGGGCAACCAGTGCATCCTCGTTTTGCTCACGCACACAGCCGGTGTTGGTTCGTGAGCCTGAAACGTTGGCCTTAGGGCTCATGAGCGGCCTATCCTGAGGGTTACGTCGCCAATGCTCACCAGCGAGCCGGGCTCAAGGGTTGCGGGAGCGGTGATGCGTCTGCCGTCTACCAGGGTGCCGTTGGTTGAGCCCAGGTCTTCAACCACCAGGGTGTCTGAGAACAGGGCAAAGCGCGCGTGTCTTGAAGAAACGTAATCGGCATTGATGACAATGTCAGAACCCGGAGAGCGCCCCACAACCAGCGGCCCGTTGAGCGGCATCTTAACTCCCCTGAGTTCGCGCGGCCCGCGCTCAACGGCAATAGTCCAACGATCTCCCTTGCGGGTCTGCCCCTTAACGAGGCCAACCCCCGTGCGCATAACCGCAAAAAGAAAGAGAAAAAGCAACAGTATTAAAAGGATGCGTCCAACTAATAGAGTCAGATCAATCAAAAAGAGCTCCTTACAGCTTCATTCTTCTCTCACAGGCTGGTCAAACCGGCAAATGACAGAAATACATCATCTCTCATCTCTTACTTGTTAACTCTAATCTCTTAACTCTTATCTCTTATCTCTTAACTCGTCTTTGAATTCACTCAGTGAATTCAAAGACGGAAGTTCCAATGGTTATCTCATCGCCAGACTTGAGCAGGGCGCTTGAAACGGTGTGACCGTTGAGCTGCGTACCGTTGGTGGTGCCCAGATCAGTTACCTTCCATCTACCGGTTGCATCCTGCGAAAAACGGGCATGGATCCTGCTGGCATTGGCATCGGCCACTACAATGTCATTTTCCTGGCTGCGTCCAACCGTAAGTTTGCGGTGGGCCAGGCGAATAGTTTTTTGTTCGGCGCGGTTGATGAGACAGGCCTGCCCCACAACGTTTACGTGCTCCTGCGGTGGGCCGCCAAAGAAATCTGCGCCTCCTGCCGCCTTGCTTTTAACCGGAATGGCACCCTTGGCCGAGAGATCCGGCTGGATTCCCATAACAGATTTACCCTGCGAGATAGGAAGCAGCCCGGATGAATCCGGACGGATGTTATCAAAAACAACGGGAACTTCCAAACCCTTAAAGTTGCCTATTGAGGGGTTCTCAAGGGATTCGGGCCGCCCCCCAGCGTTTGATTTGGGAGAAGGAATGGCGGCGCGATTGGGCATATAACGCTCAGAAGCCGCGTAGCGCTCCGGCTCATCATAATACTCAGGCTCATCGTAGCGCTCAGGCTCATCGTAGCGCTCAGAAGCTGCGGCTTTTGCTGCCTCTGACTTTGCAGAAGCCAGTCCGTAGTACTCCAGCTCCTCTTCCCTGAGCTTGAGGATGATAGGGGCGGCAACCACCTCTGCTATCACATCAAAGCGACCCTTCTTAAGGCCAGGGTCAGGAATAAAGCGCACCAGCGGGCGGGTGTCAAACTCCAAACCGGCTTCGGTGCCTTTGGCATACAGATAGTTCTCAATCTCAGATGCCATAGTGGGATAAAAGCCAAAAAGGCGCTTGTCATCGCGCTTGTTGACCAATACGTTGTAGAGCGTGGGGGCATACTGTCGCCCGGAGCCTACCAGCTTCTCGCGCTTCATCTGCTTCTCGGCCTTTTTGGCTATTTGGGCCGGCTCAATGGAGCCCCTGAAGACTGCTGCTGCTGCACCGTCCACGGCTCCCTCCACCTTGCTCTCAAACTTTGAGATAACACTCATTTTGCTCTCCCTTTGCTTTTATGCATAGAGGGTTTTGATTGTACGCCCAGGGCAATAATCAGCAGACAGAGCGCGCCAGCTATAACAAGCCTGATGATAAGGGCTGCCATAAGCGTTGCGCTGTCTGCTCCAGCAAAGAGCAAGAGCGGAAGTAAGTAACCCGCTGCCACGATGCCAATGCCAAGAAGCGTTGCTAAGGTATATTTTACACGGCTTTTGCCGCCAGAAAGTAGCGACATAACAACAGATGCCGTTAACCAACCGGCAAAAATGAACCAAAACTCCACCGAAGTGAAGAGATTCACCAGCGGCATAAAGAGCTGATTAGCGTGTGGCATCTGCAAAAGCTGGGGTGAAACGCTGAGTAGATCCCCCAACGGTTGCCCGCTGAATTGCCCATACACAGGCATGTTTCCCATGCCCAGGATGCTGCCAAAGAAGACGTTGAAATAGCCATAGGTGAGCAGCGAGAGCAGCGAGCAGATAAAGCAGGCCAGGGCGGTAGTGCCCAAGGCGCGGCGCCAATTTTGGAAGAAACCGGCTAATAGGGGCACCAGCATGGGAATGCTGAGAATAGCCAGCAGGGGAGAGAGGGTGAGAATGGCGCTGTCGGCCACCTCGCGCCTGCCAATGGCAAGGTACCAGATGATGCAGCAGGCAAGAACCAGTATGCCCACAAACCAATTGCCGGTGAAGAACAGACCGAGTCCCAGGCCTGCTACCGCTAGGGCAGCACCCACCCTCGGCACAATAAAGGCCACTATCAACGTGATGAGCATGAGGGCAAACCGTACGGCAAAGGCCGCGTCTAGCAGTGCCGGCGTGGGGTTGCCGGTGTTGGCGGCGGCAGTGGATGCCGCCTGGGCGAGCGGTGCGCTCAAATAGGGAAGCGAGCTCATGGCAAGCCAGACCATACCGGCTGCAGCCAAGGCGCAGATAAAGCGGGCAAAAAAGGCCTGACCTCCGGGAGTGAGTCGCTCCCAGAAGGGAGGGCCGGGCTCCTTTTTCTTTTTGGGCTTGTCCCGCGCTGTGTCCTTGCTGTGGTCTTTGTGCTTTTTGCTTGGGGTGCTATCTTCTTGGTAGGGGGAGCTGTAATCGGCGGAATCGTCATATATGTTATTCCAAATAGCAATTTTGGGGTCTTCGGCATCTTCTCCCTCGCCGGCGTGCGCCGGGGCTTTACGCGCTAACTCCTCATGGGCTATTTTCTCTGCGTACTCGTCGGTTTCTTCAAAACCGGACTCCTCCGTGTTTTCAAGGAGGGCAGCTTCTTTGCCGGCCCAGACCCTGGTGAGCGTCTTGAGAGATCTGCGCCCCGGGCCTATCCTTCCCAGGTGAGGACGGAGCTCACTCCAAAACTCTGCTACGCTCTCTTGGCGCTGTTCTTTCTCGGGGCTGAGTGCCTTGACAAGCACCTCGTCAACGGCTCCGCCCAGCGCCGGCCTGAGTTCTGAGGGCAGGGCGTACTGCGCCAGTACAATCTGCGAGAGCGATTCCCTAAAGCTGAGAGCAAAGAAGGGGTTTGTACCGGTAAGCAGTTGATAGGTGAGGGCTGCCAGTGCCCAGAGGTCGGTGCGCACGTCAACCACGCCTCCGGTGAGCTGTTCGGGGGGCATGTAGCCAATGGTTCCGCCTTGCACCTCCCCAAAGCCGCCTGCGCCAGCCAGCTCTGCCAGGCCAAAGTCGCTGACCTTGATGCGTCCTGACTGGTCGATGAGGATGTTGCCCGGCTTGATGTCAAGGTGCAGCACCTGGTTTTCGTGGGCATACTCCAATGCGGCAACAATGCCCTCGAGAATGGTGGTGGCAACGTCTAGGTGCAAGAGCTCGGTTGACTCCTTCATGAGCTCGCCGAGAGAGGGTCCGTCTACGTTTTCCATGATGATGAGGGTTTCGGGGTGCCCTTCTTCAAAGTCATGCACACTCACAATATTGGGGCTTGAGAGCAAGGCGGCCGTGCGAGCCTCTTCAAGGCTGGCTGCCGGCAAGCTTACGCCGGTGTTGACTTTTTTAATGGCCACCCGGCGCGCCAGGCGCGTGTCCCAGGCGATGATGACATCTGAAAATCCACCCCTCGCTCGAGGAAATAGGGGCTTATATCTCTGTGCTATGAGGTCGCTTTGTGTATCCCTATCTAACATCTTCCGGAACCTCACTGGGTTTTAGAATAGTGGTGCAGTTGGGGCAACGTACTGCGGTATCCGGTATCTGGGTGCCGCAGAAAGTGCAAGGCATGGTGGGAGCAGTTTTGTTGAGGACTTGCTTTCTTGCCAAGGTGTTAGCGCCCTTGATAACAAAGAATATAACCACGGCAATGACGAGGAAATTGATGATGGCCTGAATCAGTTTGCCATAAGCAAAGACCGCCGGGTTATCGCCCTCACCCACGGTAAACTGCAAGGAGGTGAAGTCAACATTAAAGGTAAGCAGTGATATGAGAGGGGTGACCAAGTCACCCACCAAGGAATTGATAATGGCGGTAAAAGCCGCACCAATGACAACTGCCACAGCCAGATCCATAGCATTGCCGCGACTCATGAACTCTTTAAACTCTCCCCAAAGTTTTTTCATGCTACAAATTATAACCGTTCATCCTGAGCGGAGCGGCGATTTTTTGCCGCGCAGCCTCAGAATCCAGTTCGCGAGCCACTGCCTAGGCCCTTTGACTTTGCTTTGCTCAGGGCAACAAGTGACTCACTACAGAGCCCTCAGCAAAGCAATTACCTTGCCAATAATCTGCACATCACGGGTATAAATCGGCTCCATAGAAGAATTCTGGGGCTGCAGGCGTATAGAGTCTTTCTCGCGATAAAAAGTTTTAACGGTGGCCTCATCATCCATGAGCGCCACCACAATATCACCGTTTTCTGCGGTGGGTTGCTCGCGCACAACTACGTAGTCACCGTCGTTGATGCCGGCTTCTATCATGGAGTTGCCCTTAATGGTGAGCATGAAGGAGCCGCGGTCTCCCACAACCTGCTTGGGAAGGGTGAAGCTGTCGGTGATGTTTTGGTCGGCATAGAGGGGAGTGCCGGCGGCAACCTCGCCCACCAGGGGCAGGCTCACCGCGTGGTAGGAGTTAACATTGGCAAGATAGGCGGGTTCTGCCGCTCCCGGCGCACTGGCGGCTTCTGCTGCATAGCCGTGAGTGCGCAGCGCCTCCCAGCCCTTGTCCAAGATGATGAGCGCGCGCGCCGAGTCTTTCTCCTTGCGGATGAAGCCCTTGCGCTCCAGGCTGGACAAATGCGAAAACACCGTAGACGGCGAAGCCAAACCCACGTGCTCACCAATATCACGCACACTGGGCGGATACCCCTGCAAAGCAGAATACTCCGCTATGTAGGCCAATACTTGCAGTTGACGCTTGCTGATTATGTCTCGCGGCATGGCTCATCAACCTCTCTAACAGAAACATTTGTACGTATAATAGCACTATATCCCAACAAATGCAAACAAATGTTCCTGGTGTTAGAGTGGTATCATAACCTCATGCCAGAGAGACTCAAATACTCCCTCATTATGTTCACGGCCGGATGCTGCTACGGTGTTCAGGTGCCGATGATCAAAACGGCTCAGTATGCCGGCTTCACTACCGGTCAGATTATGGTCACACAGTACCTGGTTGCCGCTGTGGTGCTCGTGCTCGTCTGTCTCTTTTTCTCGCGCGTAAAGGTTGGTTTCAAAGACGCGCTCAAGCTGATGGGCATGGGGGTTGTAGCGGCCAGCGTCAGCTTCTTTTTTTACCAGAGTCTTTCGCTTTTAACGCCGGCTATGTCGCTCACGCTGCTTTTTCAGTTTGTGTGGATGGGCATGGTGGTGCAGGCGGTTAAAACCAAGACCCCTCCAAGGCCAGCAACGGTGCTGACGGTTTTGTTTGTGGTGGTTGGAGCCGTTTTTGCCACGGGCATACTGGACGAAGGGGTCACGCTCGAGAGCCTCAATGCCCTGGGCATACTGTATGGCTTTCTTTCTGCCGTGGGCTACACGGCGTTTTTGGTGCTCTCAAGCCGCCTTGCCACCTCGCTGCCTGCCTTAAATCGCAGTATGTTCTCAACGCTCGGCAGCGTTGGCGCCTCGTTTGCCATCACGCCCCATTATTTTGCCGAGCCTATGGTGGTTAGTAAACCCCTGTTAAGCGCAGGAATCGGTGTCATCGGTTTTTGCCTGCCGGTTGTCTTGATAGTTCTGAGTTCTCCCAAGCTCCCCACCGGCCTTACCACGGTCATGGCCTCCAGCGAGTTGCCGAGTGGCGTTCTCTGCGCCGCCATTTTCCTCGGCGAGCCGGTAACCTTGACTATAGGGCTTGGTGTGGTCATAGTCTTACTCGGCATTGTTGCCTCAGAGATGGAAACACTCCGCTCGCTCAGAAAAATGAAAGAGTGACAAGGACACAGAAACCTCTCATATGAGGGTAACGGCTTAATAAATCACTTTCCCCGTCCCCAGTAACTCATTGAGGGAGGATGCAAAATGAAGAAGCTGCTTATTGTTGTTGACATGCAAAATGACTTTATTACAGGCTCGCTTGGTTCTGCCCAAGCAGAGCTCATTGTGCCTAAGGTCAAAGAGAAGATTGAGGCGTATAGAAACAACGGCTGGGACGTTCTCTTTACCCGGGATACTCATCAAGATAACTACCTTAACACCCAGGAGGGGGCGCTGCTGCCGGTAGTGCACTGCGTTGAGGGCACAGAGGGGCATGCAATAAGCGAGGCCTTGCTGGTTGCCGGCAGCGAGGTCTTTGACAAACCTCACTTTGGCTCGCTTGAGCTGGCCAAGAAGGTTGCCCAGGGTGGCTACGATGAAGTTGAGCTCTGCGGTCTTTGCACCGACATCTGCGTTGTCTCCAATGCCATCATCCTCAAGGCCGAGCTTCCCGAGACAAGGATTACCGTAGACGCTGGCTGCTCAGCCGGAGTGAGCGAAGAGAGCCACAACGCCGCCTTGCTCACCATGAAGATGTGCCAGGTCAACATTATTGGCGAGTGAATTATTGGTTATATGTTTGAGAATGCGTCCTAGCTTTCTTGCAAGTGGGCTTCTAAGGTGGCGTTGATGAGTTGGAGGGTTTTGACGCGTGCGTAGAGCTTGTCTTCGCTTTCGAGGATAACCCAGGGGGCAAAGCTAGTTGAGGTGAGCCTGAACATGTCGTTGACGGCAACTCGGTATTCGGGGTACTTATCGCGGTTGCGCCAGTCGTCTTCGGTGATCTTCCAAAGTTTTACCGGGTCTTCTTCGCGTTGATAAAAGCGCTTTAGCTGTTCTTCGGGGCTGATCTCAACCCAAAACTTCAGCAGCAGGGCACCCCAGTTGACGAGGTCTAGCTCAAAGCCATTAATCTCGTCATAGGCGCGGCAGACCTCAGCCGGGGTGGCAAAGCCCTCAACGCGCTCAACAAGTACGCGGCCATACCAGCTGCGGTCGTAGATACCCACGTGGCCCGCCTTGGGCAGGCGCGTCCAGTAGCGCCAGAGATGCGGGTGGAGCAGCTCAAGGGGCGTAGGGGCCGGGCTGGGGAATATCGTGTAGGCGCGCGCGTCAAGTGCCT
>WRBR01000082.1 GCA_009784425.1 Coriobacteriia bacterium
GGTTGGTGTCCCAGATTGGTACAGAGGGACGGGGTTGGTGTGGTACAGAGGGACGGGGTTGGTGTACCACCTTTTGCCGAGGCAAAAAGTGGTACACCAACCCCGTCCCTCTGTACCACACCAGCCCCGTCCCTCTGTACCAATCTGGGACACCAACCCCGTCCCCCTGTTCCACCTCTGTTCTAAAAAATCCTCTTGCGTCACCTATTGCTTGTTACGTAGCGTAATATTGTATTGTGGCTTCCGAAGGGAGGTTTCTATGCCAAGCTACACAACCGGTGAAATGGCTAAATTGTGCAACGTCTCGGTGCGAACTGTGCAGTTCTACGATTCCAAAGGGATCCTGCATCCATCTGACCTGTCCGAAGGCGGGAGGCGACTCTACAACGATGATGACCTGCTTAAGCTTCAACTTGTTTGCACGCTCAAGGCAATCGGGCTCTCTTTAAGCTCCATTAAAAGCGTCCTGGAAAGTGAATTGTCAGGCAAAATCCTCACTATCCTGCTTGACGAGCAGCTGAGATTACTCAACGACGAAATGAGCGAACGCCAGAGGCAGCTAGAAATGATACAGGTCATCAAAGAGAGCATCCATAACGAAGCAATTGTTTCGGCACATATTATCCTTGGCATAGAAGACATCATGGAAAAAAAGAGCAAGGCAAGTAACAAAAAGAAGCTGACTCTCATTTACATTGCAGTAGGAGTGTTTGTAGCAACGCAGTTAGTGTTGTTAGCATGGCTGATTACCTCTCAAATCTGGTGGGCGCTTGCGGTGTATTTGGCTATCGCTGTGCTCGGCACCTTGATAGTGGTTTTTCAGCTCAAGGGCTCCGAATTCATCTGCCCTCAGTGTAACTGCGTTTTCAAGCCGTCACTGAGGCAGGCGTACTTTAGCGTTGGCGACCATAAAGTGCGCTGGATGACCTGCCCTGAGTGCAAGCACTTAGATTGGTGCGTCATACGAAAACAAGTGGCAGTTGAATAGGAATTACTGAATTGGGTGTGTCATGGAGCAGGTCGTGACACAATTTCGCAGATTTATGTGCAGAAATTGCGTTTGTATATGTCCTTTGGCTTGTTTTGCGTCTCTGGGTGCGCATTTTTGTTGCGTGTGCAACATAAAAGGGTGTATGAGGCCAGAAAAATAAGCTATTTCAAGGAAAGGAGATATACAAACGCAATTTCTGCACATTAATTTGCTGTTTTGTGCCAAAGGGCTATTTTGAGAGGTGGCGAGGTGTCAAATGCGAGGACGGAAGGGGGCGGTTCCTCTGTCTCGCGTACCCCAGTGAGACACATGAACCGTCCCCTTCTGTCTTTTGCTGCCCCCTTCTGTCGAAATTGCGGAGCCGTGTGTGTTTTGGAGCCGGACTTGACAACAATTCGCGGATTTTTGTGCAGAATTTTCGATTGTATTGGCCCTTTGGCTTTTTTTGCGCCTCTGGTTGCACATTTTTGTTGCGTACGCAACAAAATAGGACCCTTGAGGCCTGAGATCTAAGCTTTTTCAAAGAAAAGAGATATACAATCGCAAATTCTGCACATAAAGTTGCTGTTTTGTGCCAAAGGAGTATTTTGAGAGGTGGCGAGATGTCAAATGCGATGAAGAGGGGGTTGTGTGAAGAAAATAAACCCCGCAACACACACAATGATGCCCCTGCTGGCAGGGGCATCATTGAGGTTAGAGAAGTAGTTAGCTAATTGAAAGACTTAGTCGTTAGCTGGAAGACTCAATCGTTAGCTGGAGGACTCGATCGTTATCTGAATGACTCAATCGTGAGCTGAAAGACTTAGTCGTCAAAGTCGCCTTCGGGGCCCTCGTTGGAGACCAGGAGCTCGGCCTTGGCGTAGATCTTGTCATTGGTCCAATCGGCGGGATCTTCGATGCGCTCGCTGTTGAAGCCAAGGTCATAGGAACCGGCTGCCAGGATGGCATCGATTGCCAAGGAGGCGGTGTCGGTGGCATTGAAGACCTCGCTCAGCATGATATAGGCAAAATCGGCTACGTCCTTTGCCATGCGCTCGATAATCTCTACTGGCTGGTTGAGGGTCTGGACCTCAAATGGTAGGCAGAGCTTCTTGTAGTTGCCGCCGGACCAGTCGTTGGCCTTGGCGTAGGCTACCATCTCGGCCCAGAGTTCCTCGGTCATGCCCTTGCCGGCAAGCTTGATGAACTCTTTGTCGGCATCAACCTCTGCGTTGCCGTACTCATTAACCGACACACCCCACGAAATCATCATGAGAGCAGTAGCCACGTTGGCCTTGGTGGTGTTAGTCTCAGCGGCAATGGTGCGGAGCTTGTCAAAGCTGTTTCCGGAGGTGCCGTGCTGGGCGCCGTTGACGCCATAGGGCTCAAGAGCCTTGTGGATATCAGCGGTCAAGTCAATCTGGATGCCGCCGCCGGATACCTCAATACCGTGGGTTGTGCCGTTGTTGAGGGCAATCCACTCGGGATGAATGTCATAGGCGTTGAGGCCTTGAACGAGGAACAGTGCCTCGTCTACTGTTGAGAGGCCTTCTTTACCCTTGATCTCGCCCACTTCTACTTCAAGACCTGCCCAAGAGGGTACGACCTTTACCAGCTCAATGCAGGCAAGCAGGTTCTCAGCATCCGGCAGGTGTGAGGCATCAATGGCGATGGAGGTGATGCCAGCTTTGAACATCTTGGGAATCTCAACTTTTGCCTTCTCGATGTCCTCGGCACCTTTGATGGTGTAGTGATCGGCATGAATGGCCACCGGAATGGTGATGTTAAGGGTATTGCAGATGGTGTTAACTACGGAAGCGATGTTCCAGAAGTTGATACCGCAGTAGGTGGACTCAGACTTGGCAATCTCAATGATGATGGCAGCGTTAGCCTTTTGAGCAGCCAGTAGCGCGCCGGCAATGGCAGGGCTGTTGCGTCCGTTAGCGGCCATAGCAATAGACTTACCCTTTGCATTCATAGCGCGATCTATGACTTTGCCACTGACGATCAGTGCTTTTGAATCCGGGAACAGTTCCTGGATATTGGGGGCGCGGCCGATTTTCAAGGCCTCTTCAAAGTGCGTGGAACAAGACATAAGCGTTCTCTCTTTCTGTAGGGGTCGTAACAAGTGCGATTGAAGCCACCCTATTGCAGCCCACTTTCGCACCAAGCGTTTAATCTTGAAAAAAGCTCGCAATTATTATAGCTGAATCTGCCCATTTGGCGAAAAATTACCGCTGGGCGCCTCTTTCTGCCACATGACTCTTACAATACAATGATTACACGTAATTGAGCAGTAGCACGGACAAGGAAAGGTGCTGATTAATATGAGGAAGCTAATTGCCGTTCTATTAACTCTCACTTTGGCTACCTCAGCTTTGTCAGGCTGCGCCCAAGAGCAGTCTACGCCAACTGTCAGCCCTGATACTACACAAAGCCAGCCCGCTACAGAAAGCAGCCAGCCTGCTACACAAAGCAGTCAGCCCGCTCCAGCAAGAATCTTCAACAGCCAAATGAGCCCTGGTGAGATTGAGGACTGGGCCTTGGGATGCTCAGCTATCCTGGCAACTGCCAACGGGTCTATCCCCCATTATTTTGGCATGTTCGACAGTAATCCCAAGAACAAACAAACAGCAATAAGCGTGTTGTCTCAAAGTTGGAATTGCAACAGCCGCAGCGACCTGATCCAGTTGGTTGAACGCATGACCGACAATGGTCACAGTGCCAGATTCGTTGAAATGCTCAACTCTCCAAACGGAGCAGATCGCACCCAGGCAGCCCTGGCCAAGACGCTCTCAGAAAAATGGGGTGAAAAACAGATCAAGGCTTGGGACTGGTTCAGGATGATTCATGTCACGGGATGGGGCTACCACGCCGGATATATTGAGCTGGAAGAGGCCTATGACTTGATGCTGCCCGTAATCGAGCGACTGTTTCATACCTTTTCATCATGGGAAGAGGCCAGTGACAACTATCTCGATGGCTATGCCTGGTGGGCTAAGATAGACATACAGTCCCCGGTAAGTGAGTACAAAAAGAGAGTAGCAATATTTGAAGATCTCAAGAGTGATTTTGTTCTCTATGATCCCTATCTTTGGCTGTCGGCAGAAGCGGACAAGCCAACAGGGTACACTGATGGCTACAAGTACCTTGCAATCAAGGATAACTCCTGCACAATCATCAGGTATTGGGGGCCACAAGAAGGAGACCTGACCATTCCTGGGACACTGGACGGACACACGGTTACCCTCATAGGCTCGCGTGCATTTATAGGCTGTGACGGATTCACCGGAACCTTGACGCTTCCAAAGACTTTAGTAGGCATAGGATATCAAGCGTTCTCTTTCTGCAAGGGCTTTACTGGTGATCTCATCATCCCTGAGAAGGTGGTTCTCATAGACACTGAGGCCTTTTTTCAGTCTTCTGGTTTTGATGGCTCTCTGGTGCTTCCCAAGGGATTGACGACAATTAACGTGTCGGCCTTCAACGGCTGCTGGGGCCTTTCCGGCTCCTTGGAATTGCCAGAGAGCCTCGCAGCGCTTGGTACCAACGCCTTTGCCAACTGCATTAGTATCACAGACGTGGTGGTGCCTGCCGGCATCACTGAACTCGGCGGAGGTGCCTTTTATGGCTGCACATCCCTGGAGAGAGCTGAGTTCAAGGGCAATGCACCAAAGCTTTTAGGCGAACGTGTGTTTAGTTCCTGCGCTCAAGACTTTCAAATAGTCTACGATCCCTCAACGAGTGGCTGGAGCACTCCCGAGTGGATGAAGTACCCTGCGTTTCCAAAGTAGTCTGCCAGCGAGGGTGTGCGTCACTGAGACTGCAGATAACACAAAGGGGGCGGCTTTGTTGGCCTGCTGGCTGCTCTTCTGATACTCCTTGCTGGTGGAATGTTGCTGGTATATGGTATAACTACCAACAAGAACAGGACAAAACGACCCGGCCCCTGAGGATGACACATAGCTACCGATTTGATGAATGGATTTTTGGTTGAGAAGGCTGCTTTTTCTGTAGCGCCTTCTCATCGCTTTATTGCCTTCACTACGCTTTCTGAGTGCAAGGATGGGAGTAGAGCCAGCTTTGCTGAAGGCATAGAGGAGCAGGCGCGACGCGAGCTTGAAGTTGCCTTGATGCCTCTGGGCGTCACCTGGCTATCCTTGCAGCATGGTGCAGACGTAATTTTGATTTCTGACAAGCAGAGCCCCGTTTCTGTAGATGCTGCAATAGTTGATACACCTGGATTTGCCGTTGCCTTTACCACGGCGGATTGCTTGCCGGTTGTGCTTGTGTCGGAGAGTTGCGGTTTGATAGCCGGGATTCATGCGGGGTGGCGGGGTGTTGCCAGGGGGGTCATTGAGAACTGCTGTGCTGAGCTTGCTACTCTCAATGATGGGCAGATGCCTTTGGACACCCTGGCTTGGATTGGGCCTGCTATCAAAGCTGCTGATTACGAGGTAGATGCAACTACACGAGAAGAGCTCCTTGCTAGTGCAAGCGTCTCTGGGGAGCACTTCTCCCCTACCAAACCTGGACATTTTTGCGCAGACTTGCCTGCAATGGCCCTCGCAAAGTTAAAGGCCGCAGGAGTTGCGGCTGAGCGCATCTCCGTGCAGCCTCAATCTACTTTTACAGAAACAAAGTATCATTCCGCGCGAAGAGACGGTGTGACCTCAGGCAGAATGGCTACCGTTGTAGGCATTCTGGAACAGGGGGACGGGGTTAGTGTTCCAATTTGACCAAGGTCAAATTGGAACACTAACCCCGTCCCCCTGTTCCAGAATGGCAACAGTTATCGGGACTAAACCTTGAGGTAGCGGCGCATGGCCCAGGCTGAGCCGAAGAGGCCTATTACCAGTCCAACGGCGGTCAGGAGTGCGTAGACTCTCCAGATTTCCATGCTGGCGTAGTCGATGGGCAGCCACGAGAGCAGCTCACTTAACTGCGGTAAAAAGCGCGAAGCCAGCAAATGGATGCTGAGTATTGCCATGCCCGCCCCAATGAGGGATTGCAGGGCGCCCTCCATGAGGAAGGGTCCTCGGATAAAGCCGTTTGAGGCGCCAACCAGACGCATGATGGCAATCTCCTTACGACGCGCGAGGATTGCCAGGCGAATCGTATTATTGATGAAGACCAGCGCCACAAAAATCAACATGACAACTAACACGATGCACACAACCATGATTATGTCGGTCACGGCAAAGAGTTGCTTGACAATCTGTTGGCCATAGCGAATGGAATCGGCAGGATTGTCCGGATTATCAACCACCCGTGTATACACGGGTTCAGCTTGTATGGTGAGCGCCACGGTTTCAACCTGGTCTGGTTCAGCCAGCTCAACCTCAAGCGACGCAGGCAAGGGGTTGCCATCTAACTGCTCTACAATTCCTGAGCTGGTCATCTCCTTAAAGTTTTCTAGAGCTTGATCCTTGCTCACGTGGCTGACAGAGGCAACCTCCGGCAGGGAGTCGATAAAGGTGATGAGTGCAGTTACGTCGCCATCAGCGGCCTCATCGGCAAGGAAGATAGAAATGGAGACCTGGCTCTCAATGCTTCTGACCACCCGCTCAATAACCAGGCTGGTAACCATGAACACACCAATGACGAGCAGGGAGAGGAATATCGTAACAATGGCGCCAAAGGTCGTTCCAAAGTTCTTCTTGGAATTAAGGAGTGCTTCTTTGACGAAGTAGAAGAAACTACGCATCTAACCCGTACACCCCCTTATCCTCATCGCGCACCAGGAAACCGTTTTCAAGTGCCACCACCCTTTTGCGCATGGAGTCAACCATTTCGCGGTCGTGCGTGGCAACCAGAATGGTGGTGCCGGTTCTATTGATGCGATCAAGCAGGCGCATGATGCCGAGCGAAGTCTGCGGGTCTAGATTTCCGGTAGGCTCATCGCATATCAGCATGGGCGGCCGGTTCACTATTGCGCGCGCGATGGACACACGCTGCTGCTCACCGCCCGACAGCTGATCGGGGTATTTGTTTGTTTTGTCTTCAAGACCAACGAGTCTGAGCACTTCCGGCACCTGCGTGCGAATAATATGCTTGGACTTTCCAATAACCTGAAGGGCAAAGGCCACGTTTTGGAACGCGGTTTTGTTGGGCAGCAGCTTAAAATCCTGAAAAACACAGCCGATATTGCGGCGGAGGTAGGGCACGCGCCACCTTCTGATGGTGGAGAGATCCTCCCCGGCAACCACAAGACGGCCCGAAGACGTGGTGAACTCATGATTAATGAGCCGGATGAACGTCGATTTGCCGGATCCCGAATGTCCCACCAAAAAGACGAATTCCCCTGAGGAAATGGTCATTGAGATGTTATTTAAAGCGGGTCTGTTAGGCTGCGCAGGATACAACTTGCTCACCCTGTCAAAAATGATGATGGGTCGAGCATTGCTCACCGGCGAGGATCCCTTCTCTTCCTTGCTCTTAAGTACCTCTTTGCTGGCTTCTTTGGATGAAGCAGCGGCTGGAGGAGCAATACGGGAGAAGCTGCCGGAAGCACTGGGTTTTATGGGCTTGAAAGCGCCGGATGAGTCTTTGCCTGACTGCGAAAGACTGTCCAAAGTGTCAAGCGCAGGCAATGGCATGGAGCCAAACTGCACGCCGTCGTTTTCTTTGTGGAAAATGCTGTCCAGGGCAGCCTGCTGCTCTATCTGAGCTGCTATTGCTGATTTTGTTGTTTCAGAGTCATTTGCCCCGGCTTGTCCCAGCACGGTTTGCTTGGACGACGCTTCGTCCAGCTCGGGTTGATCAGTCACTTCATCTCCGATCATTTCTATCGCGTTTACAGTTGGAGCGCGAAATCACGTTACCAATTCTAACACACTATGGTGAATGTGGTTTGCATCTAGTTGGTATTTTGCAAACAGTTCGTCAATTTTACCTGATGTGCCAAATTGGTCCA
>WRBR01000083.1 GCA_009784425.1 Coriobacteriia bacterium
AGTTGCGCCTCCGGGTGAGCTGTCAACCCTCCAGGCATGCGCATTGGCTTCAGTGATATATGCCGCAGCAGTGGGACCGCTTGCGCCATAGAAGGCTGCTGCCTGGGCCTCGTTCATAAAGACATGGCTTGCAGCAAGGGAGAAGCGTTCATTGCCCTCAACAACATCGCCCTTCATAACCACAAAGCGCACCGTGACCGTAACCGTGGGGTCAGCGGCAACACGGAAGGTAGCGCGGTAGATACCTTCGCTGGCTTGGAAGGGCGGCACAAAGGCCGGTCCGGCCTCAATGAGGGCTTCCCTCGGTTCGCCCAGGCCGGGATTGAGCTTCCAGGCATAGGCGCCGGCAATGCCAATATAATCAGCATTCAAGAGAAACTCTGCCGCCTCAGCCTCGGTCATGAAAACGTGGCTCGCGGCGATGGAGTACTCGTCATTGCCATGTATCGCATCACCTTCCATGACTACAAAGTTCACCTGCGTGTAGATGAGAGGATCCGCATCTACCGTAAAGGTTACGGGGTAGATGCCT
Source organism: Coriobacteriia bacterium (assembly GCA_009784425.1). Classification (GTDB taxonomy): domain Bacteria; phylum Actinomycetota; class Coriobacteriia; order Coriobacteriales; family UBA8131; genus WQXH01. The sequence goes on from WRBR01000083.1 coordinate 533, forward strand.
TCAGTAGCGGCAAAGGGCAGGTCATCCCAGCTCATGGTAAAGTCTGTGGGCAAGTGGGTATTGAGGTCAAGTGTCCAAACGTTGGCTCGGTGAGCAAATTCAGCTTGCCCGGGCATGCCAGCCATAAAGACCTCTGCCTCAGCCTTGGTCATAAAGACGTTTTCTGCCGTAATGCTGTAGTCCATAGCAACAATAAAGTTAACGGTGACACTCACCTCGGGGTCTTGATCAACACAGAAGGTGACTCGGTAGACTCCTTCGGTGGGAGCAAAAACAGGATCGCAGGCTACTAGCTGCACCACGCCGGGGGCAGCTTGTTCATCAATGTTCATGATGTAGGCTCTGGCTGCTTCAACAAAGGGGGCGCCTGATGGATCCGCGGTGATAGCGGCATAGAAGAGCCCGGCTTCGTAGAGATTCATATACACATTGCTTGCGGAGATGAGGAGGTACTCCTCAGAGTAGTCGATGACATCGCCCTCGTAAACGATGAATTTCACCGTGACCTTAACCGAGGGATCCTCAACTACACTAAAGGTGACATCATACATGCCGTCTTCTTTTTGAAGGGGAATCTCAATGAAGCCGCTCTCCCACTGTGCAGTGGCAGAACCTGTGGCGCCAACGATCATGGCGTGTGCCCCGGCTTCATCAACGTAGTCGGCCCCTGTTGGTGGCAGAGCGAGAAAGTCCGTGGCTTCTTCTTTGCTCATGAGCACGTGATACGCGGCAATGGCATAATCAACGCTGCCGCTGATTTTGTCACCTGCCATGACCACAAAGTTCACGGTAACCCTTACCGTGGGGTCTAATGACACCACAAAGGTGATGCGATACACTCCCTCGGTTGCCTGGACTGCTCCGGTTGTCTTGGTGACAAGAGCACTGGTGCCGTCCTCGAGCTTGAGCGCATGCGCCTCTGCCCTACTAATATAGTTTGCGCCGCTGTCAATAAAGTCCTGCGCTTCTTTGACGGTCATGTACACGTGGTTGGCAGCGATGGCATAGCTGTCATTGCCGCTGATCACTTCTCCGTCCATGACCACAAAGTACACTTGGATAAAGACGGAGGGGTCTGCGCCCACCGCAAAGATAACGGGATAGGAGCCTTCGGTGGCGGCAAACGGATTGTTGACCCACTCTACCAGGTCAACGGGGGTGTCCCTGCTGCCGGCAGGCTGGTTGAGATCCCAGGCGTAGGCATTGGCCTCGTTGATGAAGACAGCATCCGAGGGGGATGGATTTGCCGTGAGGAAGGCTTCTGCCTGTTCGGTGGTCATATACACATGATTGCCGGCCAGGGCATAGCGGTCATTGCCTTTGATAACATCGCCTTGCATGACTACAAAGTTCACGGTTATCCAAAGAGAAGTATCTTGCCTCACCTCAAAGCTCACCGGATAGACTCCTTCGGCAGCCTCAAAGTGCGGGGTTGCGCCTCTGAGCCTGGCCTCGGCAACTGTGCCCGGAGCGTCAACTACCAGAGCGTGTGCGTCGGCTCTGGCAACAAAGTTTCTGCCGCTGTCTATAAAGGCTTGCGCCTCATCAACGGTCATAAAGACGTGACTGGCAGCAAGGGCATAGTTCATGTTGCCCTTGATGACATCTCCGCTCATCACCACAAATTTAGTGGTGACCCTCACGGTGGGGTCTTCGGCAACCACAAAGTCTACCGGGTAAATGCCTTCAACCGCATCTATCGTGCCCAAGGCCCACTGGGGAGTTGCTGACCCGGGCTGGCCGTCAATCCTAAAGGCCTGTGCATTGGCGCGGGCCACGTAGGCACTGCCCATAAAGGGGCCTGCCGTAAAGGCCTTGGCTTGCTCCACGGTCATAAAGACGTAGTCAGCCGTGAGCAGGTACTGGTCGTTGTATTCTTTAACGTCTGCTTCATACACCACAAAGTAGCGTGGATTGCTGGTTGCGTAGTTGCCGTCAGAATCAGTGATGCCATAGACCACCTCATAGGTGCCTTTGGTGTTGATATCAACTGAACCGCTGTGGATGACAACCGTGCCGAGGAGGTAGGCCTCTGTGTCCACATCGTCTGAGGCGGTCATACCAAGGTTTCTGTGATAGTTGATGCTGGTGGAATAGGAGGAGTCACCCAACGAGAGAACGATGGGCGTGGTGACGGTGAGGGTGGGAGGGTGATCAGAAATGTTGACATTGATATTTCCCGTCACCGTTGGATCTTCAACCACTCTGGCGGTGAAGTAGCTCTGGGTAACGTTATCCAGCGTAAAGCTGCGGGAGACATGCTCGGCCGTTGCCGGCTCGGTAAGCAGGCTGCCGCTGCTCCAGGTTATGATCTTATAGGCGGTTACGCCCGCCTCGCTCATCAACTCATGATCCAAGACGCTGTTTGCCCAGTTAAAACTCTTTCGCTGGGTTATGTGATCAAATCTGAGGAAGTATTCTTCACCTACCACCACGGCACCCGGATCTACGTGCACGTAGAAGGTCTTCTCAAAATCAAACTCGGTAATTTTTACCGTAACGTTGTAATAGCCGGGCCTGGCATTGCTGCCATAGAGATAGTTGGTGCTTTTAAGATCAATAGCTACCGAAGTCTTAGTGGGGACCAGCAGCCAGCCTTGTGCCTCTATCAGGGCAAGCAGCTCGGCTTCATTGGTAACCAGCAGGGCATCGGCCAGGCCGATGATTTTGTTTTTGCCCTCAATGTCATAGACCACAGGACCCACTCTGAGAGAAGATGCGGGAGGCACCAACATGTCACGGAGAGGCGTGTTGACATAGGGCTGTCTGTTGCCAAACTCATCAGTGAACACTATATAGATGATGTCGTCTTCCATGAGGGCGTAGCTGGCATCAATGTCAAAGGTCCAGGTGAAATCGCTGTTAATTGAACCCGCGCCCGGTAGAGCTACCGGCGCTGCACTGCCTCGCACTAACATTGCCTCCAGTAAAACCGGAGGATTGTCGTTGGGTGCCTTTTCCCAGGTGCCAAAGAGCGCGCGCGAGTTGGCATAAAACGGAACAGATTCAATCATAGCCGGCAGAGGGGGCACTACATCGTGATCTGCATCATTGGTAATAGTGATGGGGCCGGCGTAGGTCATATCGATTCCTACATGGCGTTTTGGAGAGTTGGGGTCGGGGTTGCCGCGCCAATACTCCAGTATCTTGTAGGAGTCGCCCGGTTCGAGGAATTCATCGATGGAGGCATAATCTCCTGGCGTAAGATTGGGGTTCATGGTTTCGGTGAGGAATTTATCTATGCGTAGCACGCCACTCAACGTTGTTTGGCCGGTCTGAACCTCATAGAGGGTTTCCTCATAGAATGACGCATCTGCCATGATGGGCTTGCCCTCTTCATCGGTGAGAGCTGAGGCGTATACAATAAACTTAGTACCGTCTTTTTTGGTTACCTCTACGGTTGCGTACACCTCATGGTCCCAGAAGGCACGCGGCTCAGGCTTTAATCCTTCCGGCACCACACCGGTCCAGCGTATATATTTGTCAGCGTTGGTGGCTGGTTGCACGGTAGACGTGAGGATAGGCGGAGCGTTGTTGGCGCTGATGCGGGTGTAGCTCATCATCTGAAAACCAGGAGCAGCCGCAGTGCCAGCACCTTGATTCCAAAAATCTAGAAAATCTGGATCGCCGCCTGGAACAAAAGCCCAAGAGTTCCAGGCTGATCCATTGCTCCTTAGCTGATAATCAATGAGGGTGAAGCTTGCTGTAGGGTTGCCATGCCAGGGGACTGCTCCTCTACGCCAAACGGCAACATCAGAGTTGGTTGAAGTCCAGAGAACAGGGCTAGTAGGAGAGCCTCCTAGGTTGAATATTGGGCCGCCGCCGACTCTCTTGTTGACAAAATCGTAGTAGAGTGGCTTGTTCATCGTAAATTCAAATCCTGCACCTGTTGCATGGATGGTGGCATAAGAGTCATTGCTGTCGGCGGTGCCCTCAGCAATGAAGACCGTGCCCTCACCGATATGTATCGAGCCACGACTGTGGCCGCGGGCGTCAATGGCGGCACCTCGGTCGGCCACTATGATGCACGCAGAAGGTCGTCCAGTTATTGGGCAGCTTCCTTCAAGATGGAAGCTAAAGCCAGGGTTGTTGAATAAGATAGCCTCATTACCATTGTTAGAAGCGCTAGCAACAGAACCCACTCCTCCGTTATAGATATTCACCAGCCCGCCGCTTGTAATAATGAATGAATTATTTTGAGCATCGCCAAAGCGTATGGCAGGAGACCTGGAGGTGCCAGAGCCAGGTTTTGTGATGTTGACTTCCCCTCCGTTGCTTACCAAAAATGTTTGGTCTCCTACTATCCTAAAGCGAAGCGTACCGGTGAGATCACTAAAGCTGCCCTGCTGGCTTATGTCGAGCTTGGAGCCCAGGCCGTCAACGATGAAGTTGCCGCCTCTAACCTGCTGAATCATTGCCGGATAACCATTGGTGAGGTGTGTGCTGTGGACCTCGACTTTTGAGCCGTTGGTTACTGAGATGCCTCCGGATGTACCGCAGGCCACCACCGCGGCGTTGGAGGTGCCGCCGCCGGTTCCATTACCTCTGGCATATACCTCGGCACCATCCTGAGCCGTTATGTTTGCAGTGCCGGTATAGCCCTCTCCAACACCAACGTCCAGGCAGTTACCCGCTGCGGAGACTATATTAACCACAGCGCCATCTTCAGCGGTAAAAAACCGGGGAATCACTGAGTTGACGTTGCCGCCTCTGAGATCAATCACGGTCTGTGCATCGGAATCGCCGGCAGAAGTAGCGGTTCCCTCAAAATAGGCAACGGAATCTTCCATGAACAGGGCTCCGGTTCCGCTCAGCGCCTTGTTGATAACTATGATAGAGACTACGGACCTGGGGCCAAACTCAAAATAACAATAGTTATTTACATTGCTGGTAGGACCATCACTCATGAGGATGCCGCTGCTTGCATTGATGATGGAGAGCTCACTGTCGCTTCCAAAAATCACCGACTGCTGGGCGTTGCTTTGCGATATGTTGACCGCAACGCCACCGCCGTTGAGATAGAGGCCTGCATTGTTGCCAACCCTGAGCTCGCTCACGAGGCTGATGAGCCGCGACGAGGCAGCAGTGCTGGTTACATGACTTCTTGAGAGATAGACCTTAGCATTGTCCAGGAGCGTCAAGGTAGCGCAGTTGACCTGCGTGTTGGCATTGGTTGCCTGCCAGATAATGCTTCCGGCAAAAGTCACCTTTGCGCCAGGTACATCTACCGGATAACTGACGGGAGTTCCGGTTGCAGCAATGTTATTGAGGGTAATGTTCCAGCCGGCGCTGTTGGCAAGAGTGCCGCCGTTTACCGCAGCAACTGACCCCAGACGGGTTATGGTGAGATTCTCCAAAATAAAGGAGGTCTGTTGGGTTGACGTGCGAGTGCCGAGAGTAAAGGCATTGCCTGTGGTGGCATCAGTACCAAAATTGATATTCCACTGCCCATCAACCCCTATCACTCTGAGGTCACGGGTGATTCCGGTGAGGTTCTCGCCTGTGCCGGTTGTGGTTCTGGTGATGTCATTCATCACATGGATCTCTGAGACAGTGGTATCAAGCCAGGCGTTTCTGAGTTGCTGCCAGTTGGTAACCTGGGTGCCGGGGCCGAGGGGGGTGAGCCCGCTCTCGGCTGTTACGATTCCCTCAAAGTCTTCCGGAAACTCCATGCCCTCAAAATCATCAAAGCCCTCGGGGCCTGCGGGGCCTGCGAGTGGCGGGTTAAAAGTACCACCGGGTGAGGGCGTGGGGGCTCCGGGCGGAGCCCCAAAATTAGGTGGTGGGGCTGGAGCAGGCTCTGTGCCCTCCTCCGCACCTTCTTCGCTTTCACTGACCCCCGTCTCAAAAGGCTCAAAGCCCTCATACTCTGGAAGGGCTATTGACGAGAGCGGGATGAGCGTAATCGTCAACATTGCCGCAAGGAGAATGGAGATGGTTTTTCTCATCACCGAACTCTTCGCTTGCTTTGTTACCAAGTTCTTTGCTTCTCCTGTAGTTTTCTCTCTATCCTTCTTCATGATGCCCCAACCTTTCTTATCCCTCCAACACTTATAGTATGGTTTGAATCTTTTCCTTTACGCCGAGCACGCCAGGCGAGGATGCTCCAAGCCCCCCTGTGCTCTTATTGGCGTTATTTCTTCTGCTGTGCGGTGGTGATCTATATTCATAAATCTCTCATATTCTTTGCGCGCCTTGTGCTGTGCCATGCTGCGCACATTGTTGATATGGGAGAAGTTGTTGTATACGAGGCTGACTGTATGCTTGTCGATTGCGCCGGTCTCTGCCATAGAGTAAAGAGTCTTGATGGTTTCGTCTCGGCTCATGCCGTCTCGGTAGGGCCTGTCCTCGGTTAAGGCCGAGGTGACATCTGCAACGGCCATGACACGTGCCATCTTAGAAAAGTCGTTGCCTTTGATGTGGAAGGGGTACCCGTTGCCGTCGGCGCGTTCGTGATGATGCGCTGCCCATGCGGCTACGTTCTCCAGGCCTTTGATTTTGTTCAGCACTGCATAGGTGTAATAGGTGTGCTTTTTAATAGTGTTGAATTCCCTTGAGTCGAGTGATCCCTTTTTCTCAAGGATGTCATTGGGTACTGATATCTTTCCCAGATCATGAAGCAAGCCCCCAATCTCCATCAACTTGCAGTCTCTTTCAGAAAAGCCGGCAATCTTGCACAACTCTGCTGCCACGGCGGCCACACCACTGGAGTGCGTTGCGGTGAACCTGCTCTTAAAGTCGATGATGTGCGCGATGATCTTTGCAAAGTCATGCAGCGTATCAAGGCTCGTGATTTCTTTGGAAAACGGCACCCTATTAAATAAAGCGTTATTAAACGCTGAAGAAGAGGAAGAGAGCTCGATCCAGAGGTACTCCAGTTTGGAGAGTTGTCCCAGGGCCTTGAAGGCCAGAGGATGAAAGGTTCCGTTTCTTAAGGAGAGCTCCTTCATCATCGTGGGGATCTGCTCAAAGGCCTCACCGCGCTTGTTGCACTCATTCAGTAGCACAACCGCTCTGTCGGCCAGGTGTATAACGTGAGAGCCTATGGGGATGCTGTCTCCCGATACGCTGTACTCGTCGTGGTGGTAGCGGATGAGCTCAGCGGCGTTTGACAGAGGGGCAAAGTCTCTGAGCAACTCTGAGCCTAAGAGGGCGTGATTGTCTTGCATCGTGTCGAAGAAGTCATTCTCTTGCGTCTTGATGTGCTCATCAAGAGAGAAAGCCCCAATGTCG
>WRBR01000084.1 GCA_009784425.1 Coriobacteriia bacterium
CCTTGAAAAGAACAAAAAGTACACCGTAGTAGGCGGCAGCGGCAGCGGCAAGACAACACTCGTCAGGTTGCTCTGCGCCAATTACACCGGCTACACCGGCACTATCAGCTTTTCTGGCCGCGAGCTGCACGAGCTTGACATCAATCAGCTGCTCACCCACATAGCCTTCATTCATCAAAACGTCTACATGTTTGACGAGAGCATCAAAGAAAACATCAGCCTGCACAGGGAGTACTCTGAGAAAGAGTGGCAAGAAGCCTTGGCCACCAGCGGTGTCGACCGCTTTCTCGACCAGATGGAAAACGGCCTAGACACACAAGTAGGGGAGAACGGCATCAATCTCTCCGGAGGCCAGAGGCAACGCGTTGCCGTAGCGCGCGCTTTGATCCAAAAGAAGCCCATCCTCATCATCGACGAAGGCACCTCAGCAGTAGACCGGCAAACCGCCTACGAAATAGAAACCGCCCTGCTCGCCATGCCCCAAATCACACTCATCACCATCACCCACCATCTTGCCTCTGAGCTACTGCGCCAATACGATCGCATCCTCTTCCTCCAAAACGGCCAGGTAGCAGAATCCGGCACCTACGACGAGCTAATCCAGAAGCAAGCACACTTTGCCGAGTTCACGGGCGTTTGAAGTGGTACAGGAGGGACGGGGTTGGTGTCACTGATTGGTACAGGAGGGACGGGGTTGGTGTACCACTTTTTGCCGAGGCAAAAAGTGGTACACCAACCCCGTCCCTCCTGTACCAATCAGTGACACCAACCCCGTCCCCCTGTTCCAATCTGGTACACCAACCCCGTCCCTCCTGTACCACTATCAGGTTAAGAACAGAATGGAGCTAATCATGACCCTTGATTTAAACCCACAGTTTGAAACACTCTTTTTGCTCATAAGCAGCACGAGCGAAGACCCAAAGACCGAGGTCATTGAAGAGCTGGACAAGCTCGGAATCAACGGCCAGGAGTTTTACAGCAAGCACTACCGAGTGGTAGAAAAGTACACTGCGGCCTTCATGAAAAAGCGCATAAACTCACCAGGCGCAGAGCTACTACAAGGCATGGACCAGACACTCTGCATGTTACTCGCCTGCCTCTTTGCCAGACAAGCTCATTGGTTTGATACTGTTCAAGACGTACCCGAGCACGAGATTCTCGCAGAGGTAGAGTCATTACTGGCAGAAATGTTTGAGGCCCCCAGCACAGACAAGCTCATAGAAACTCTAGAAGTACTGGAACTCCCTTCAGACACCAAGTGGCAGATCATGGTGCTAAAACAGCACCCCAAAAAGCAGCTTGAGATGATAACAGCAGCTGTAAAAGAGAATCTCCCGGCCTTTGAGGCCGCCAAAGCCAAGGTGCAAAACCCGCTCAAAGTGCTCCTGACCGAAGCAGAGGCAACACTCAATGACTCAGAAAAAAGGCATAGCCTGCTCAACTCGGAAGCCCTTGCTCCCGGAGCCCCAACAGTGCCAACCCTTGCCCTCTCCCTTTTAATTTTAATAACGGAGAATGTGCGCTTCTATGGCCTATTGGCAGATAGGGCCCTGGGCAACAAAGCGGAGTTCTCCAAGGACGACTTTATCATTGGCGCAAAAGCACTAAGCGAGCGCAGCAAGCTAGAGATACTCCTGGCCCTCAAGCAAGGTCCGCTCTATGGCCTGGAGATAGCCGAAAAGGTTGGAGTAACACCCGCTACTGTGTCGCATCACATAAACGCCCTACTCCTCGCAGGCTTCATCGAGCTTGAGAAGAAAGACGGCAAGGTCTACTGCCAATTATCCCCCAAGGGCATTGAACGCTTCCTCACCGGCGCCACCGAACTGCTGCTTTATGAGTCACTTTCCCCGTCCCCGTGACTCAGTGTGCAGAGTCCCTTCTGGTCTCTCTAAGTACCCTTTTGTCACGAAATGAAGAAAAAATGTGCAGAAATGACGATTGTGTGGGCCTTTTGGCACGATTTGTATGCCAAAGAGCGCATTTTTGTTGCCTGTGCAACAAAAATGGCTGCTTTTCAGAAGAATCCACAGGTTTTGGTAGTCAGCGGGCCAAACAATCGAAAATTCTGTGCAAAAACTTGAGAAGCTGTGTCAAGAACGTGGCGCTCGCTAGTCACATCAGGCTGAAGTACTTTGCAGGGGGACTTTAGAGTGTGCGAAAACTCTCTGCTTTGTCGTCCTGCGCGTTCGGCGTAGCAGAATGTTGCAGGACCTAGTCACTTTTCCTGCGCAGCACATAGGTCCCAGGAAAGGATAAGGGGACGATCCTACTGTCGTATAAAATAAAGACAGTAGAACCATCCCCTGTCTAAAAATAAGACAAAAGGACCGTCCCTCTGTCTTATTCTTTGGTATCATCAGAGCATGGCTTTTGTTCACTTGCATAATCATACTGAATACTCCCTTTTAGACGGGCAAACCAAGGTTACTGAGATGGCTCGCCAGGCCAAGGAGTTTGGCATGGAGGCCATTGCTATCACTGATCACGGGTTTTTGCTCGGCGTGCCGGCTTTTGTTGATGCCTGTAAGGAAGAGGGAGTCAAGCCCATTATTGGCTGCGAGGTATACTTCACCGAGGACGAAGGGCAGGGCCAGGGTCAAAATCGAGAGCGCAAGTATGAGAACTTTCATCTGCTGCTTTTGGCAAAGGATCTGGGCGGCTATCAAAATTTGCTGAAAATCTGCTCTGAGGCTGCCGTGGACAACTTTTACTACAAACCGCGCGTTAATCTCCCGATGCTTAAGCGCTACAGCGAAGGCCTGATTGGCACCAGCGCCTGCGTTAAGGGCATCATTGCGCAGCTGCTTATCATGAACAGAGAAGAGGATGCCCAGAAGTGGGCAGAGGATTTTGCCTCGGTTTTTGCGCCGGGAGACTTTTATATAGAGCTGCAAGACCAGGGTCTCCCTGTTTCTGAGCGAGGTCTTACGCAAAAAGAGCTCAACCGCATGCTTGCCAAGTTAGCCCAAAAAACAGGGCTCAAGACGGTGGCAACCAATGACATTCACTACCTGAGAAAGCCGGACAGTAAGGCGCAAGACTACATGCTCTGCATCCAAACCGGCGCCAAGGTAGACGATGAGCATCGGCTGCGTTTTGGCACCGACCAGCTGTATCTCAAGTCAGAAGACGAGATGCGCGCTGCGCTGGCTGAGTTTCCCGAGGCCTGCGACACCACGGTTGAGATTGCCAACAAGTGCAATGTGAGCTTGCCTACTGAGTACATTTTGCCGGAGGTGGCGCTGCCCGAGGGAGAGACTAACGACTCGCTGCTGGCCAAGATGTCTTTAGAGGGCCTGGAAAAACGCTACGGCACCCCGCTTTCTGAGGAGGTCATGGAGCGCTACGAGTACGAGTACAGCGTTATCTGTGACTCGGGCTTTCCCGCCTACTTTTTGGTGGTGGCCGAGTTTGTAGACTGGGCCAGAAAAAACAACGTGGGCGTAGGTCCCGGGCGCGGCAGTGCTGCCGGCTCTATCATCAGCTACGCGCTGGGCATCACCGATCTTGACCCGCTTTCAAACGGCCTTATGTTTGAGCGCTTTTTGTCGCCTGAGCGCATAGAGATGCCTGATATCGACATAGACTTTGACGAAGAAGGCCGCTTTAGGGTTATTGAGCACCTGCGTGACCTTTACGGAACTGAGAAGGTTGCTCACGTCATTACGTACTCCACTATGAAGGCCAAGGCTGCCGTAAACGACGCCGCCCGCATTCTCGACAAAAAGATTGCCCTTGCACAAGAGATATCCAAGACCATCCAAGGCGGCCCGGAGGCCGACCTCAGGGCAAATCTGGGCGAGCCAAAAGACGAAAAGCTCGCCGCTCAAAAAAGCCCCGACCTGCTTGATCTCATCAACAACAACGACGAGGCAAAGCAGGTGGTAGAGGCGGCGCTTATGCTGGAGGGCAGTATTCGCGGCGAGGGTGTGCACGCCAGCGCGGTAATCATCTGCCGGGACTCCATTGACGAGCACGTGCCAATAAAGAAGGACACCAAAAGCGAGGTCATCATCACCCAGTATGACGGCGAGCACAACGGAAAGCTCGGCCTGCTGAAGATGGACTTTTTGGGACTCAGAACCCTCAACGTTTTGATGCGCGCGCGTGACTACGTCAAGACAAATCACGGCGTGGACGTGGATATCGATGCCTTGCCTCTTGAGGAGCCCAAGGTCTTTGAGCTCTTGCAGCGCGGCGATACCGCGGGCGTTTTTCAGGTGGAGTCCCCGGGCATGACCTCACTGCTCAGGCGCATGAAGCCTGACAGGTACTCGGATATAGTGGCAACCATCGCGCTTTTTCGCCCCGGCCCCCTCAACTCCGGCATGGTCAAAGACTTTGTTGACAGAAAAACCGGCAGAAAGCAGGTGGTCTATTACGACGACCGGCTCGCGCCCATCTTGGAGGAGACCTATGGTGCCATTGTGTACCAGGAGCAGGTCATGCAGATTTCTATGGCGATGAGCGGCTTTTCTGCCGGCGAAAGCGACATTGTGCGAAAGGCCGTGGCCAAGAAGATTTTTGCCATGATGCACGAGAAGCGCACGTGGCAAAACGGCACCACAGAATCTATGGCTGACCACTGGCTGAACGGCGCTGAGCGCAACGGCTACAGCAGGCAAATGGCTCAGCAAATTTGGGATGACGTGGAAAAATTTGCCGAGTACGCCTTTAACAAGTCACACTCTGCGGCCTACGCGGTGCTCGTCATGCAAACCGCCTGGTTCAAAACCTATTATCCCGTGGAGTTCATGGCAGCGGTGCTCTCATCCAATATGCGCAGCAACGACTCACTCATCCACTACATTACCACGTGCCGCAAGGAGGGCATTCAGATACTGCCCCCCGATGTCAACTCCTCGGGTCTTGAGTTCACACCTCTTGGCGGCTCTATCCGTTTTGGGCTCGCGGGCATCCGTGGGGTGGGGAAGCAGGCGGCTCGCGATATTATCGACGAGCGTGAACGCGGGGGCTCCTTTAGCTCGCTCCACGATTTTGTCTTCAGGGTTCCCAACACCTCGGTGAACAAGCGCGCCGTTGAGGCGCTCATCAAGTCGGGCGCCTTTGACTCAACCGGGTACACGCGGCGTCACCTGTTCAGGATCCTCGACATCGACAAGGTGCTGGAGACGGCGGCGCTCAGACGCAAGGAAAAGGCGGAGGGCCAGGTCTCGATGTTTGACATGCTGGGCGAAGACGCCGCTGACTCCGGCTTTGTTGACGTGATTCCGCCCCCGGACGGCGTTGAGTGGGACAAAAAAGAAAAGCTCGCTGCTGAAAAAGAGATTCTCAACATGTACGTTTCTGACCACCCGCTGCGCCCGTACTCTGACTCGCTTGCCACTGCTGCCCAATATACGCTTGGCGAGCTGGTGGAAGACTCCAAGGCCGACCTGGACGAGGCGCGCGACGAGGGTATGCCGCTGCCTGATGGCATGCCGAGTGGTGTGGTGGCCTCCAGCAAGCAGCGCATTCCGCAGGACAGTCCGGTGACGCTAGCCGGTATGATAAGCTCCGTCACCCCAATGGTTACCAAAAAAGGTGCCCGAATGGCGCGCTTTGAACTGGAGGACCTCGAGGGCAGCATGGAGATGATACTGTTCCCCGGGCCCTTTGAAAAGTACAAGGACCTGCTGGCGGTTGACGGCATTGTCAAGGTCACCGGGTACTACGAGTCCACGGATCGCGGCGCACAGGTCAAGGTCAACTCAATGAAGGAGATTCGCCTCACTTCTAATGCCGAACGCGAGCCTCGCGTTTTTGAGCTGCGCCTTAAGGCTTCGTCCTTCAATCAGACTACCTCAGATGAACTCTCACGGTTGCTTTCTAATTATCCCGGTGTTGATCCGGTGATCTTGCTCCTCGAGCGCGATAATGACACCCCGCTCAGAGCCGAGCTGCCCTACACGGTAGACTCCTTCAGCCGCCGCCTCAAAACTCGCCTCGATCAACTGGGGGTGTGGTAGAGACTCACTGGGGAAAGTGACTCACTGATTGGTACGCCAACCCCGTCCCTCCTGCGCCACACTTGACACAGTACGTGTCATATAGTTAAAATAATTAAACAAAAAAACTTGATAAAAAAACTAAACTAATTTATAAGGAGGCCAACATGGCTGAGAGTACTTTGGATATTGTAACCCGTGCACTGGTTGATGGACTGAGTGTTGACGAAGAGGCCGTTAAGCTGGAGGCGCATATCAACAACGATTTAGGCGCTGATTCACTAGACGCTGTTGAGCTCATTATGTCGCTTGAGGAAGAGTTTGGGATTGAGATTGAGCCGGCGCGCGCCAAGGAGATTCAGACCGTCAAGGATCTGGTTGATTTGGTTGACTCCCTTAAGTCATAACAACGGGCATTTACTTACTCTTGGGGTAAAAGCAAGGAGAGCTGATGAGTGCCGCTGAAATAGAGCAGATTGCAGAGATTCTTGACAGGTTTGGATTAACGCGCATTGAGTACGAGACTCACGACACACGTTTTGTGCTGGAAAAATTGCCAGCCGCTGTTGTGCAGGGAGTGCAGGGTGCCGGCGCGCTGGTGAATGCAGGCCTTGCGATTGCAGGTGAGGCAACTCCCCAGGCTGCTCAAGCAGGTTCGGGCGAGCTTGGGGCTGAGGTTGGTGCTGGTGCTGGGGCTGCGGTTGAGGCTGGGGCTGAGGTTGCGGTTGAGGCCGCCCTAATTCCCAAGACAGGCGCGTCAAACAACAACGAGCCTGCTTCAGCAGCAAGTATTACTCCAGAAGACAAGGTGATCGAAGCACCGCTCACGGGTATTGCGTATCGCACCAAGGAGCCTGGTGTTCCTCCCTTTGTTGAGTTGGGAAGCGTGGTGCAAGAGGGTGATGTGCTCTGCCTGATTGAAGCCATGAAGATGTTCAGCGAGGTTAAGGCAAGCGTTGCCGGCACGGTTGCTGCTATTCATTTTGATAGCGCCGCGCTCGTTGAGAAGGGTGCCCCTCTTGTCACCTTGACGTGACACATGAGAGATACAGGACACATTAATGCTTAAACGTATATTAGTTGCAAACAGAGGCGAGATTGCCGCGCGCGTCATACGCGCCTGCCGCGAGATGAACATTGAAACGGTGGCCGTGTGCTCGGAGGCAGACGAAGGGTCGCTGTTTAGCACTATTGCTAACCTGTCGGTTTGTATTGGCGGCCCGGCCTCCAAAGACAGTTACCTCAATCAAGATGCCCTGCTTGCAGCCGCCGCTGAGTTTGAGTGCGACGGGGTGCATCCGGGCTACGGATTTCTCTCAGAAAACGCGGAGTTTGCCGCGCGTGTGCGCGAGGCGGGCCTGGCATTTATTGGCCCTTCGGCTAAAACTATCGCCGAAATGGGCGACAAGCGTTGCGCGCGCGAGCTCATGCGCGAGCACGGTGTTCCCATTGTGCCGGGCTCGGACGGGCTGGTTGCTGACATTGCCGATGCGCTGGCAACCGCAGAGCGCATTGGGTATCCTGTGCTGCTCAAGGCTTCTGCCGGCGGTGGCGGCCGCGGCATGCGCCGTGTAGACAGCGCTGACGAGATGGAGTCCGCCTATAGCGCCGCCAAAAATGAGGCCCTTGCCTGCTTTGGCGTGGGCGACCTCTACCTCGAAAAGCTCATCCTCAATCCGCGCCACATAGAGGTGCAGATTGTGGCGGATTCGCAGGGCACTACCGTGC